>VFKO01000471.1 GCA_009885515.1 Rhodobiaceae bacterium
AAATCGCGCGCAGCAGCTTTTCTTCCGGCGTCAACTGGGTTTCGCCCTTGGGCGTCACCTTACCGACCAGCACGTCGCCCACCGCAACTTCCGCACCGATATGCACGATGCCGCATTCGTCGAGGCGTGCCAGTTGCGCTTCAGCCAGATTCGGAATGTCGCGTGTAATCTCCTCCGAGCCAAGCTTGGTGTCGCGTGCTGCAACCGTCAATTCCTCGATATGAATCGATGTAAAACGATCCTGTGCCGAAACGCGCTCGGAGATCAAGATCGAGTCTTCGTAGTTGTAACCATTCCACGGCATGAACGCGACCAGCATGTTCTGCCCGAGCGCCAATTCACCCATGTCGGTAGAGGCGCCATCTGCCACCACGTCACCGCGTGCGATCACATCCCCCACCACAACCAGCGGGCGCTGGTTGATATTGGTGTTCTGGTTGGAGCGCGTGTACTTGGTCAGGTTGTAAATATCCACACCAACTTCGCCGGCAGTCGTCTCGTCGTCATTGACACGCACCACAATACGCGCGGCATCCACGTAATCGATACGTCCGCCACGCCATGCCTGCACTGTCGTACCGGAGTCCACAGCCACGGTGCGCTCGATACCGGTTCCCACCAGCGGCTTTTCCGCACGCAGGCAGGGCACGGCTTGGCGTTGCATGTTCGCACCCATCAAGGCGCGGTTCGCGTCATCGTGTTCCAGGAACGGAATCAGCGAAGCAGCCACCGACACTACCTGCGAAGGCGATACGTCCATATATTCCATCTGATCCGGGGCAGCCAACACGAATTCGTTGTGATGGCGAGCCGACACGATGTCGTTGGTGAAGTGGCCTTTCTTGTCGAGCTCTGCGTTCGCCTGAGCGATAGTAAACTTGCCTTCCTCGATTGCGGACAAGTAATCGACGTTATCCGACACCTTGCCCTTGGACACCTTGCGGTAGGGCGTTTCGATAAAGCCATACCCATTGGTACGCGCATACAAGGCCAGCGAATTAATCAAGCCGATATTCGGACCTTCCGGAGTCTCGATCGGGCAGACGCGGCCATAGTGGGTCGGATGCACGTCGCGCACTTCAAAGCCGGCGCGTTCGCGCGTCAAACCGCCCGGCCCGAGAGCGGACAAACGGCGCTTGTGAGTGATCTCCGACAATGGATTGGTTTGGTCCATGAACTGGGACAATTGCGATGACCCGAAAAATTCACGTACCGCAGCCGCAGCCGGCTTGGCGTTAATCAGATCGTGCGGCATCACCGTATCGATTTCGACCGAGCTCATCCGTTCTTTGATCGCCCGCTCCATGCGAAGCAATCCAATGCGGTACTGGTTCTCCATCAATTCGCCCACCGACCGGACGCGCCGGTTGGCCAGATTGTCGATGTCGTCGATTTCACCATTGCCGTCACGCAAATCGTGCAGGATGCGCACCACGGCAAGCAAATCTTCCTTTCGCAGCGTCCGATGCGTATCAGGCGCATCCAGGCTCAGCCGCGAATTCATTTTCACCCGGCCAACCGCGGAAAGATCATACCGCTCAGAATCGAAAAACAGACTGTTGAACAGCGTGTCTGCCGTATCAAGTGTCGGCGGCTCGCCGGGTCGCATGACCCGGTAGACATCGATCAACGCCTGTTCACGCGATTGATTCTTGTCCGCCATCAACGTGTTGCGAATATAGGGTCCGGTGTTCACATGGTCGATGTCGAGCACAACAATCTCGTCAAAGCCGGAATTATCCAGATCCTCAAGGAGCTCTTCAGTGACTTCGTCGCCGGCCTCGGCATAAATCTCGCCGGTTTCCGCGTTGACCATGTCAAGCGCCAGATAGCGTCCGAACAGCTCTTCTGGCGGAACCAAAAGTTGCTTCAACCCTTCGTCGGCAAGTTTGCGCGAAGCGCGTGGTGTCAATTTACGGCCCGCTTCAATGGCCACTTCTCCGGTTTTCGCATTCTTGATGTCGTAGCTCGACTTGAAATTGCGTAACCGGTCAGCGTCGTACGGTGTAACCCAGCCTTCCTTCGTATGTTTATAATGCACGTGCTTGTAAAACTGGGCCAGGATGTCCTCGGCCGTTAGCCCCAGCGCAAACAACAGTGACGTCACCGGCAGTTTGCGGCGCCGGTCAATGCGGACGAACATGATGTCTTTGGCGTCAAACTCGAAATCCAGCCAGGATCCACGATACGGAATAACCCGTGCGCCAAACAGCAACTTTCCGCTCGAGTGCGTTTTACCTTTATCGTGATCGAAGAATACACCGGGCGAACGGTGCATTTGGCTGACAATCACGCGCTCGGTACCGTTGACGATAAAGGTACCCAAATCCGTCATCAGCGGCATGTCGCCCATATAGACATCCTGCTCTTTGATGTCTTTGACGGACTTGGCCTGCGTTTCCAGATCAACCTCAAACACGATCAATCGCAACTTGACCTTCAATGGCGCAGAGAACGTCATCCCGCGCTGACGGCATTCTTCGACGTCATATTTCGGATCTTCAAACTCATAGGTCACGTACTCAAGCCGTGAAGATTCCGAAAAATCCGTGATCGGAAACACTGAACGGAAGACGGCCTCAAGTCCGGAATTATCTCGCGACTCCGGCTTTTCAAACATTTGCAAAAATTTCGCGTATGATTCCCGCTGCACCTCAATGAGGTTCGGCAGCTGCGCAATCTCCGCAATCCGTCCGAAATTCTTGCGTACCCGTTTGCGATCAGTGAACGACAACGCCATGTTTAATCCTTGAGCTAAATCTCGTCTGGCCTGTTGCTCTCAAGCTCAAACACCATCCTTCTCGAACGGTGCCTGCACTTTTCGTCACCCCGGCTTGAAAGCACCCCGGTGCAACGGCGAAACACTCTCACCGCCCGCAAGAAATCCCCTGCGGACGGTGAAATTAGGCTTTACATTTCGCTCCGGCTTCGCAGCGCCATGCCGCGCGAGCCAGCACTTACTTCAACGAAACCTTTGCGCCTTCAGCTTCCAGCTTCTTCTTCATTTCTTCCGCTGCAAGCTTCGGCACGTCGGGCTTCACTTCCTTAGGTGCTGCTTCGACCAAGTCCTTGGCTTCTTTCAGACCAAGGCCCGTCAATTCGCGCACCACTTTGATGACATTGATCTTCTTGTCGCCGGCGCTTTCGAGAACGACTGAGAATTCAGTCTTCTCAACGGCGGCCGCCGCTGCTGGGGCTGCGGCGGCTGCGGCTGCAACCGGTGCAGCTGCGGACACGCCCCACTTCTCTTCCAGCAACTTCGACAAGTCGGCCGCTTCCATCACGGTCAGAGCCGACAATTCTTCAACGATTTTTTCCAGTTTAGACATTGCTTGCGTTCCTTATGCTTTCAATCTTGGGACACTATTCAATTCAAGCCGCTTCGCTTTTCTTGGCGTGAGCGCTGATCACGCGGGCAATCTGCCCGCCTGGCGCCTGCAAAATGCGCGCGATTTTAGTCGCGGGCTGTAGAAGCATGCCTGCGATCGTCGCCCTCAGTTCATTGAGCGAAGGTAGCGAGGCCAAAGCCTTCACACCGTCCGCATCGATAAACGTGGTCCCCACGACTCCACCCAGAATGACGAACTTGGCGTTCGTCTTGGCGTAGTCGACGGCGACTTTGGGCGCTGCAATCGGATCGTCCGAAAAGGCGATCCCGGTTGGTCCTTTGAGAAGCCCTTCAATCGGCTTCGCCATCGTTCCTTCCGTAGCACGTCTTGCCAGGCGGTTCTTCGAGACTTTAAAGCTCGCACCAACCGCCCGCATCTGCGACCGCAGCTTCATCATGTCTGCCACGGTCATGCCTTGATAGCGCGCGACCACGACAACACCGGCCTTGCTGAACTCTGTGTTCAGCCCTCCGATGACTTCGGCCTTTTGCGCTCTATCCACTTCTGGCTCCTTTGCCTGTTTATCTGCCTCGTCGGCCGGGATTTTCGCCCCGCCCTTAAAGCCCTGCTTAAACAACCCTGTCCCAAGAGTTCCGGCACTTGACACCTGGTTTCACCAAGCGCCTCACGCACTCAACCCCCGTCTATGCAGGCCGTTGCCATTAAGCCTCGCCTGGCGAACCAGTCTCGGCACCTGCAGTCTCGGACAGGCAAAGCTGTTTCCAGCCTTGTCTACCGGCAGCATCGCTGCCGGAAATCAAAAATCCTTTCAGCTCATCACAGTCGAAGGTTCGACGGTGACGCCCGGTCCTTGCGTAGAAGAGATCGACACCTTTTTCAAATAATTGCCCTTCGCCGCAGGAGGTTTCGCCTTCATGACGGAATCAAAAAACGCGCGGATATTTTCAACCAGCGCCGACTCAGAGAAACTCGCCTTCCCGATGCCTGCATGAATGATGCCCGCCTTCTCGGCACGAAATTCAACCGCGCCGCCCTTGGCATCTTTGACCGCTTTAGTCACATCCATTGTCACGGTGCCGACTTTAGGGTTTGGCATCATGCCGCGCGGCCCCAAAACCTTGCCCAGACGGCCTACGAGGCCCATCATGTCGGGTGTCGCGATACAGCGGTCGAAATCAATTTTTCCGCCATTCACAATTTCAAAAAGCTCTTCCGCGCCTACAATGTCCGCGCCCGCGTTTTTCGCCTCGTCAGCCTTGGCGCCTTTGGCGAACACCGCAACGCGCAGCGTCTTGCCAGTGCCATTCGGCAAATTGACAACGCCACGAACCATCTGGTCGGCATGCCGGGGATCAACGCCGAGATTCATCGCTATTTCGATGCTTTCATCGAACTTTGCCTTCGCGCGCGCTTTCACCATCGTGACGGCCTCGCTCAGCGTATAAAGTTTGCGGGAATCAACTCCATTCCGCGCCGCCGCCAAACGCTTGCCTTCTTTAGGGGCCTTCTTTTTTGTTGCTGACATGATCTTACCCTTTAACCTCAAGACCCATCGAGCGAGCGGAGCCTGCGATGATCTTCATCGCGGCCTCGATATCGTTCGCATTCAGGTCTTTCATCTTCACTTCCGCGATTTGTTTCAGATCTGCTTGCGTGACCGAACCCTTGAATTCAAGGCCCGGCTTTTTCGAACCGCCATCGATCTTGGCCGCCTTCTTCAGCAAAAACGATGCCGGCGGCGTCTTCAGCTCAAGCGAAAACGATTTGTCTTGATAGTACGTAATGATCACGGGGATCGGCATCCCCTTTTCCAATTGCTGCGTGCGCGCGTTGAACGTCTTGCAAAATTCCATAATATTCAGGCCGCGCTGACCCAGCGCTGGACCAATCGGTGGTGACGGATTGGCCGCCCCTGCTGCAACCTGGAGCTTGATCTGCCCCATCACTTTTTTCGCCACGAGTTTTTCTCCTTCTCTTTGGCTTAGCGGTTCAGCGGCAAGTCACCCTGCCTCCCGCAACAACAAACCAGGTCCATCCGCCCGTTAGAGCTTCTCAACCTGGGCAAAATCCAATTCAACCGGCGTCGCACGGCCGAAAATCGAAACCGCAACTTTCAGACGCGAACGGCCTTCATCAATTTCTTCAACCACACCGTTAAACGACGTGAACGGACCATCGGCCACCCGCACCTGTTCGCCAATTTCGAACGTGACTGCAGGCTTGGGATGCTCCACGCCTTCCTTGACCTGGTTCAAAATGCGATCAACTTCTGCCTGGGTCACTGGCATCGGTTTATTATTCGTGCCCAGGAAGCCCGTCACCTTTGGTGTATTCTTCACCAAATGATAGGCCTCGTCCGTCAACCGCGCCTTCACCAGCACATAGCCGGGAAAGAACTTGCGCTCGGCATTTACTTTTTGACCGCGCCTGATTTCGACGACTTCCTCAGTCGGAACCAGGATTTCTTCAAACAACTCGTTTAGCCCGTGCTGCTGGGCCTGTTTGCGAATTTCGTCCGCCACTTTCTTCTCGAAATTCGAGTAGGCGTGAACGATGTACCACTTCGCCGGCGGCAGTTCTTTCTTGACGGGATGTGCTTGTGCCATCTGCTGTGCGCCTATCCCAATACCCATTTGACGAGCGTGCTGATGATGAGGTCCACAATGGCAAAAAATATCACCGCCATGAAAATCATTACAAACACGGCAATCGTAGTCACGCGCGTTTCCGACATCGTTGGCCAGGTAACTTTTGCGGCCTCTTGACGAACTTCCGCAAAAAACTGCGGCGCCTTCATCAACCGGGCGAACAAACTCGGACGCGGCGGCACCGGCTCAACGGCTTTACCGCCTGCCCCACCACCACTTTTCTTTTCGTCCGCCATCGTCTTCATCTCTGCTCGTCAAGTCCTTCAAAAAAACACTTCGCGTCTTGGCAGGGGCGGAGGGACTCGAACCCACGGCCCTCGGTTTTGGAGACCGATGCTCTACCAGCTGAGCTACACCCCTAATTGGTTATGCTTTGTAAATTTTGTACCGCTCTGCACTCCACTTACTTCGTAATCTTTGCCACGACACCGGCACCCACTGTGCGTCCCCCTTCGCGAATGGCGAAGCGAAGCTTCTCTTCCATGGCGATGGGATGGATCAGTTCAACCGTCATCGAAACATTGTCGCCCGGCATCACCATCTCGGTGCCTTCAGGCA
>VFKO01000004.1 GCA_009885515.1 Rhodobiaceae bacterium
GAACTCATGTAGCCTATTATAGCCTTCTTGGGTGGGGCGGGGAGCGGGGGAATCATCCTCCCGCAGGCCTTTGGGTCACGATATTGCGAGTATCACATGAGAATCTTTTGGCTTGTTACCGTAACTGCGCTCATCGGCTTTCCGGCACAGGCGGGTCCCGCCGGTGACGCCTTGGTCAGCGTCGCGAAATGTACCGAGATTTCCGATGCCGCAGCCCGGCTTCAATGCTTCGACTTGGCCGCCGTCTCTGCGAAATCCGTTCTCGCCGCCGCCCAACAACCTGCCGCCCAAGAATCCGAAGGCGGGCTGCTGTCCTGGTTTGGCTTCTCGCCTGAAGCAAAGCCGGTGACCAAGCCTGAGGAATTCGGAAGCAATGCCGCAATCGCGGTCAAGGAAGATGGCCCGCCAGAGATCACCGAAATAGCAGCAACCGTCATTGAGTACGCCAAGAATGCACACGGTAAGTCGCTGTTCATTCTCGACAACGGTCAAGTCTGGAAGCAGATCGATGGCGACTCATCGGAACTGTTCCGCCGCTCGTCAGATCCCGATATGAAAATCACCATCGAGAAAGCCATCATGGGCAGCTTCTCGCTGCGCGTCGAAGGCCGCACCGGAATTATAAAGGTCCGCCGCGTAAAATAACACACGCTACGACGGAAAGTGGCAGGCCACGACGTGGCTGGCATCGCCACCGCGCGACTCGAGTGCCGGAATTTCCTTTGCGCATTTCGGTTTGGCAATCGGACAGCGCGTGCGAAACACGCAACCGGAAGGCGGGTTGAGTGGTGACGGCAAGTCGCCTTGCAGCACGATCCTCTTTTTCCCCGCTTCGATCGACGGATCGGGAACAGGTGCCGCCGACACCAGCGCCTGCGTATAGGGATGGCGCGAGCGCGACAGCAACGCCTGCGCCTCGGCAAGCTCCATGATCTTGCCCAGATAAAGTACCAGCACGCGATGGCTGACGTGGCGCACGATCGCCAGATCATGGCTGATGAACATCAAGGCGACGCCGGAATCTTTCTGCAAGTCGGCCAGCAGATTGATAATCTGCGCCCTGATCGAAACATCCAGCGACGACACAGGCTCGTCGGCGACGATCAGTTTCGGCTTCAGGATCATCGCCCGCGCAATACCGATGCGCTGGTTCTGCCCGCCCGAAAACTCATGCGGATAGCGATTGATCATTTGCGGCAGCAGACCGACTTTCGCCATGATCTCCTGAACCTGGCGTTTGCGGGCATCCGCCGATAGGCCGGGCTCGAACGTATCCAAAGGCTCGGCAATGATATCGCCAGCCGTCATGCGCGGGTTAAGGCTGGCCAACGGATCTTGAAACACGATCTGCATTTGCCGCCGGTACGGTTTCATCTGCGTCCGCGTCTTGCCGGCAATGTCTGTCCCTAACCAAACCACCCGGCCCGACGTCGACTTGATCAGCTGCAGAACCGCGCGCCCGATCGTCGATTTGCCCGATCCAGACTCACCCACAATGCCAAGCGTCTCGCCCGCGTACATATCGAAGGAAACGCCGTCGACCGCCTTCAACGGCATGGTCGTGCCGAATAAGCCGCCGCGCGTGACTGGAAAATAAACCCGAAGGTTCTTGACTGACAGGATGGGCTCGCCACCGCTCATCTGATGACGGCTCCCGCTGTGTCAAAGCCTTTGAGGTGGCACGATTTCGCGCGTTCAGGCGCAAACCCGGTCAGCTTGGGCCGTTCCGCGATGCAGCGGTCAAACACGAATTCGCAGCGCTCCTGAAAGGTGCAGCCCTTCGGCAAGCGTTGCAGATTAGGCGGTTGCCCTGGAATAGC
>VFKO01000257.1 GCA_009885515.1 Rhodobiaceae bacterium
ACCGCTTGATCCGCGTCTCGTTCGGGCCGTTTCATCTGGGGCTGCTCAAAGAAGGCCAGGTCGACGAGGTACTGGCGAAGGTGATGCGCGAGCAGTTGGGGACAATGAAAAGCTGAGCGATGCGCATTGTAGGGGGCAAACATCGCGGACTGACGCTGGCGGCCCCGAAAGACAGCCGGGTGCGGCCGACGTCTGACCGGGTGCGTGAGGCGATTTTCAATGTGCTCGCTCATAATGATTTCGGTATTGGGTTCGGTTTGGACGGGGCGCGGGTGCTCGATCTGTTTGCGGGCACGGGGGCGCTGGGGCTTGAGGCTTTGTCGCGCGGCGCGCGCTATGTGATGTTTGTCGATGATCATCCGGAAAGCCGGGGGTTGATCCGGACGAATGTCGAGGCCGCACAAGCGACGGGCGCCTCCAAGATCTGGCGGCGCGATGCGACAGCGCTCGGGCCGATGCCGCCGAATGCCGGTGGGCCGTTTGACTTGGTGTTTCTGGACCCGCCTTATCGCCGCGATCTGGTGGCGCAAGCATTGGTCAGCGCGCGTGATGGGGCGTGGTTTGCATCCTCATGTCTCGTGGTCGCGGAGATGTCGGCGGACGAGACGTTCGCTGTGCCTGAGGGTTTCGACGCGCACGATGAGCGCGCCTATGGCGACACGCGGGTGGTTATTCTGAGTGCTGGAAAGTCCCGAACCTGATAATAACGCTTGACGTCATTAGTGCGCTCCGTTACTAACTTTGCTGCATGGCAATCAAGTCGTTCAGGTGCGCGCATACCGAAGCCTTGTTCAGGCTTCAGCACGTCGCTCGCTTTGTGAACATCGAGCGCCCGGCGCTGCGCAAACTCAAGCAACTCGATCTCGCTCAGCGTATCGAAGATTTGCGTGCACCACCCGGTAACCGCCTCGAACAGTTGAAGCGCGGTCGTGCGGGCCAATGGAGCATTCGCGTGAATGATCAGTTCCGTATCTGCTTTCGCTGGACGGGTGCCGACGCCGAAGGTGTTGAAATAGTGGATTATCACTGATGGAGGCCTGCATGAGCAAGAAACTGAAACCCGTTTCGCCCGGCGAGATGCTGACGGAAGAGTTCCTCAAGCCGCTCAAGATGAGCAATTATCGGTTGGCAAAAGAGATCGGCGTTCCGGCGCAGCGCATTGGCGAAATTCGGGCGGGCCGTCGCGCGATTACGGCCGACACCGACTTGCGATTATGCCGATTCTTCGGACTTTCGGATGGATGGTGGCTGCGATTGCAGGCTGACTACGACACAGAGATTTCCAAAGCGTCTCTCGCCAAAGTGCTGGCGAAGATCAAACCGTGGGGCGAAGGCGTGTTGCGGGCCGGATGAGCCGATGGCAGCGCCGTCGCGCGCCAGCGAAGTCAACACTGTTCGATTTTCCTGGCACTGGCGCCGGGGCGCGCGGGCGCGTAGGTTGGCCGCAACTTCAGGAGATTCCCATGTCATCCAACATTCCCGCTACCGCGCTTCAGCTTCGCTCGCTTGTCACGAAGGACGGCGAATTGCAGTTGTCGCTGGCCCGCGTGGCGGTGGAGGCGCCTTCCGAGGGCGAGGTGTTGGTGCGGGTCGAGGCCACGCCGATCAATCCGTCCGATCTTGGGCTTTTGATCGGGCCGGCCGACATGAAAGCGGCGCGCGTGTCGGGTACAGGCGAGCAGACGGTGGTGACCGCGCCCATCGCGCCCCAGTTCATGCGCATCATGACGGCGCGGCTGGGGCAATCGATGCCGGTGGGTAACGAAGGCGCGGGCGTGGTGGTCAAGACCGGCTCATCGCCGCAAGCCAAAGCGTTGCTGGGAAAGACGGTGGCCCTGATCGGCGGGGCGATGTACGGGCAATACCGCATCGCCAAGGCCGCCGACATTTTGCTGCTGCGCGAGGGGACAACGGCAGCCGAGGGCGCGTCGTGTTTCGTCAATCCGCTGACCGCGCTCGGCATGGTCGAGACGATGCGGCGCGAGAACCACAAGGCGCTGGTGCATACGGCGGCGGCTTCCAACCTCGGGCAAATGTTGAACAAGATTTGCCTGGCCGACGGCGTAGGCTTGGTCAATATCGTGCGAAGCGCCGAACAGGAAAAGATTCTGCACGACATTGGCGCCAAGATCGTCGTCAATTCGCAAGCGCCCGGTTTCATGGAGAGCTTGACGCGCGCGCTTGCCGAAACGGGCACGACACTGGCGTTCGATGCCATCGGCGGCGGCAAGCTCGCCGGTCAAATCCTCACCTGTATGGAGGCGGCGGCGAACATGACCGCGGCCAGCTACAGCCGCTACGGCTCGACCGTGCACAAGCAGGTGTACATCTATGGCGGCCTCGATACGGGCCCGACCGAATTCGCGCGCTCGTTCGGCATGGCGTGGGGCGTCGGCGGCTGGCTGCTAACGCCGTTCCTGATGAAGATCGGCGCGGCGGAAGGCCAGCGTTTGCGCCAGCGCGTGGTCGACGAGATCAAGACGACGTTTGCGAGCCATTACACGCGAACGATCTCGCTCGCCGAAACGCTGCAACCCGACATGATCAACGCCTACAACAAGCGCGCGACGGGCGAGAAGTTTTTGATCAACCCGAATATGGGTGTTTGATCAAGTTGCCTTCCCTTTTCGCACATCTAGAGAAACTGGAGCGTCTACTTCTTGACCATGGAACTCGGTCGGACGCTGATTCAACCTGTGCCTTGCTTGCTGTAGATTTCCGTGAGTTCGGAAAATCAGGCCGGACATGGGACCGAGGCGGTATCATCGCGTCGCTTGCTGGGGAGACTGCACAGGTTGACTATCAACTAAGTGAATTCACCGCACAGAACCTCGGCGAAGATTTCGCATTGGCAACCTACACCCTTCTTGTCCACGCGCCGGATGGTACGACTGTAAAGAGCCTGCGAAGTTCGGTATGGCAGCGCGAGGCTGATGGCAGGTGGCGGATGCTGTTTCATCAGGGCACCGCCGCGCCGTGATATTACCGCCGGCGACCAATGGGGCATATGAGGTAGACTTGGGGCATGAGCAACAAAAGCGAAAACACACTGCCTCCGTCCAAGCGTCTGCTGCTGCTTGAGCCGCGGGGGTTGTTGGATATTCCGGCTTTGTTTGCGGCGGCGCCGTTTTTGTTGACGGCGCGGCGTGGGGTCAAGCATGGGGTTGTCGTCATTCCGGGATTTGGGGCGGATGACCGGTCGACGGTTTTGATCCGGCGCTATTTGTCGATACTGGGATATGACGTGCACGGATGGAAGCGCGGTCGCAATGTGCGCAAGCCGGGCGCTGATTTTGCGGCGGTAATCGAGCAGATCAAGGCCTTACGAGCCAAGCATGATTTGCCGGTCAGTCTGATCGGCTGGAGCCGCGGCGGGATTATGGCGCGTGAGATTTCGCGGCAGATTTCAGATGACGTTCGCATGGTGATTACGCTGGGCAGCCCGTTCGCCGATCCGACGGCGAATAATGTCGGAGTGATTTGGAAATTGCTGACCGGCGAGGATGCGCCGAGCTCGTCCTCGCGGTTGAGGGAACTGGCGATGCCCATTCCGGTTCCGGCAACGGCGATTTATACGCGGGCGGATGGTGTGGTGGCTTGGCGTGCGTGTCTTGAGCAAGACGGACCGCAGACCGAGAATATCGAGGTGCGTTCGACACACATCGGGCTTGGTTTTCATGCGCCTGCATTGTGGGCGATTGCTGATCGCCTGGCGCAGAAATGGGACGCGTGGAAGAAGTTCAAGCCTGGTGTAGTAGTGGCGCCGTTTTTTCCACGACGCGCACTTTAGTGCCGACGAACATCACCACGAGAGCAGATTCAGCCCTGGTACATCGGTAAAATCGGCTTCGTTCATCGTAATCAGCGTTGCCTGGTGGACCAGAGCCTGGGCCGCAATCATCCGGTCGAGAATTTTTCGCCTGGAGTATCCGGTTCGGGCGAGGATACCGGCATAGGCGTCAGCAGACTCATCGTCGAAGCCCAGGGTTGGGATTGCTGCCAGAATAGTGTCAAGCCGGGCTCTGCGCACAGACACATGGGCGGGGTCACGGTAGACGCCGCCTTCAAGTTCAACGCGGGTGATGAACGACAGCAGAATGGCGTCATCCAGCGCCTCGACTTTGCCTGTCACTTCCGCATCGCCGTCACGCAAATGAATGGCGGCACTTGTATCGAGAAGGAAGGCCACTCTACAGACCTGTGCGCTCGGGAATTTCTTCGATGTCACGCTGCTCAATGCCTGGCGGCACGGGCAGAGCACGCAGGCGCGCGATCATGTCCGGGATGGACTTGACAGCGGGATAGATCGTCATCACGTCCCCGGAACGAACGATCAGCAGTTCAACGTCTTCGCCGAATGCAACATCCTTTGGCAGACGGATGGCCTGACTGTTGCCGCTGCGAAAGGTCCTTGTGCGGGCGATGGTCATAAAGCTCTCTTTGTGTTGTATATACACGTATATACATGAAAATTTACTAAAGTCAACCGGCGTGTTAGCGGCGCCCGAACAGCTTTTCGACATCGGCCAGCTTCAGTTCCACATAAGTCGGGCGGCCGTGGTTGCATTGGCCGGAGAGCGGGGTTTGTTCCATTTCGCGCAGGAGTGCGTTCATTTCTTCGAGGGTCAGACTGCGGCCGGCGCGGACGGCCGAGTGGCAGGCCATGGTTGAACAGATTTCGTCGAGACGTTCTTTGAGCGAAAGTGTTTCGCCGTATTCGGCGATTTCGTCAGCGAGATCGCGGACGAGGCCTTTGATGTCGCCACCTTTGAGAAGTGCAGGCACTTCGCGCACAAGGACGGCATCGGCGCCGAATGATTCAATGATCAAGCCCAGTTCGGCGAGTTCCTTGGCGCGGGTCGCGAGGCGGTCGACTGAGGGGCCGTCGAGGTCGACGATTTCGGGGATGAGCAAGGCCTGACGCTCGATGCCCTGGGCTGCGATGGCGCGCTGGAGGCGGTCGAGCATCAGGCGCTCATGGGCTGCGTGCTGGTCGACGATGACCATACCGTCCCCGGTTTGGGCGACGATGTAGGTGTTGTGCAGTTGGCCGCGCGCGACGCCCAAGGGGAAGCGCTCCTGACCTGTGGTTGGCGCGGGCTCAGTGAGCGGGCGCGCTTGAGGTGGCGCGTAAAATGCGGCGGCTTCGGCCAGGTTTCGTTGTGAAGGCTGAGGCTCGGGGAAGGAATACGGCTGCGGTTGGGAGCGGAAGCGTTCCAGCGTGCCGGTTGCAACGGTTGTCGAGGCGCGGGCTGAGCCTGCCATGATCGCTGATTTCAGGGCGCTGACGATGAGACCGCGCACAAGTGCGGCGTCGCGAAAGCGCACTTCGGTCTTGGCGGGATGGACGTTGACGTCGACTTCGTGCGCCGGAATATCGAGGAAGAGCGCCACCACCGGATGGCGGTCGCGCGCCAAGACGTCGGCATAGGCGCCGCGCACTGCGCCCACCAGAAGTTTGTCGCGCACCGGCCTGCCGTTGACGAAGAGGAATTGATGCGTTGCCATGCCGCGCGAGAAGGTCGGCAGACCCGCGTATCCGGAAATGCGGACACCTTCACGCGTTGCATCGACTGGCATGGCGTTTTCGGCGAAGTCCGAGCCGAGCACCGCGCTCATGCGCGCGAGGCGGCTGTCGAAGAGGTCGCCGGGTTCGGCGGCGGCTTTGAGGACCGTGCGCTCTTCGGTCGAGAGGCGGAAGCCGACATCGGCGCGTGCGAGCGCCAGGCGCTTGACGATTTCGATGATGGCGGCGGATTCGGCGCGTTCGGACTTGAGGAACTTCAGGCGTGCCGGTGTGGCGAAAAACAGGTCGCGGACTTCGACGATTGTGCCGTGGCCTCGAGGCCCGTCGAACGATGCGGGGCGGATGGGTGTCGGCTCGCCGCCCTCAACGGAGATGGCGAAAGCATCGTTCGCATTCACGCCTCGTGAAATGATGGACAGCCTGGCGATGGCGCCGATCGATGGCAGGGCTTCGCCGCGAAAGCCCAGGGTCGCGATTGAGGTCAAGTCGTCAGCGCCCGCTTCGTCGCGCGGCAGTTTGGACGTGGCGTGGCGTTCGATGGCGAGGGAGAGTTCACCGGTGGTCATGCCGCTACCGTCGTCGACGATGCGGATCAGGCTCATGCCGCCGCCGGCGATAGAGATGTCGATGTGGCGGGCGCCTGCATCGATGGCGTTTTCGACGAGTTCCTTGACGGCTGAGGCGGGACGCTCAACCACTTCACCGGCAGCGATGCGGTTGATGGTGCCCTCGGCGAGGCGGCGGATATTCAAATGCAGCCGTCCAAATACTGACGGGTCAGGCGCTTGCCCTCTTCCACTGCAGGCTGGCCGAAAGGGTCAACATTCCACAGACGGGCCGAGATGAGCGTCTCCAAGATGAGGTGCATCATCAAGGCGCCGAGGCCGCGTTCGTCGAGCTGGCTGGTCAAAGAGAGGCGGCGCACCGGGCGGGCATGGGCGCTAAGAGTTTGTGCCGTTGCTCGCATTTGCGCGGCGACGACTTCAGAGATGTCGCGGCCCGCATAGGCTTGGAGACCGTGCTTGTTGGCCCAGGCTGCATTGGCTTTGGCGCCAGTGATTGCAGGTGCATCGACGAAGGTGAAGAATTTGTCGTTGGGGCCATCGAGATAGAGTTGCAGCTGACTGTGTTGATCGACGGGGCCCAGCGCGTCGAGCGGGGTTGTGCCCTGCCCCGCCTTGCCTAGGCTTTCAGCCCAGAGTTGGCGCCACCATTTGGTGAGGCGCTGCAGCCGGTCTGCGTAAGCCCACATCACATGTTGGGACAGGCCAATGTCGCGCGCGGCGACACAAAGAGCAGCGCCGTCTGCGGCCGAAGCCGCTGTGTCGAATGCCTCGCGGCCAGCGTTTCTGATGGCCATGGGATCAAGGCCTGCCAGCATCGCCGGAACCAGACCCACTGTACTGTACGCGGTGTAGCGGCCGCCGAGGTTTGGATCGTGATCGAGGATGGGCGAACCTATGGCGGTCAGAATGGAGCGCAGCGGGTTGTCGCCGGGTTCGACTTCGCCACTGAAATGGTGTTTCAGATATTTTCCGCCACCAGCGTTCTCCAATGCGTCAATCGCCGCCAGCATTTGCAGGATGGGTTCGGGGGTGCTGCCCGATTTCGAGACGACGTGAAAGCGGGTTGCACGCAAATCCAGTTGTGTCAAAAGTTTTGTGAAGGTGGGGCCGTTGAGGTTGTCGAGGAAATGCAGCTTTGGATAGCCGGTGCGTGGCGCGTAGGCCGGCGTTCCCCAGTAGGCCAATTGGGTCAGGGCCTGCGCACCCAGGCTTGAGCCGCCGACACCAAGCACGATGACGTCGCTGGCATCTTTCGACAGGTGATTGACGACGTTGTGCGCGGCGTCAAGATCGTCGGTGCGCGAGAGAGAGTGGTGCAGAGCGCGGATGTTCTTGTCAGGCGACTGGCGCCAATGCGCGAGCGCGCCACCGGCTTCGGATTGGCGCTTCTTGAACGCTTCGTGAAGGGGAGCGATGGTGAGGGCGGAAGCAATGTCTTGGATGATTGGGGGCATGCTGAACTTCTAAGGTGCAATCAACGGGACCTTATCCGTCACGCCGCATTATTGCAGCGCGCCACCTTCTCGCACAAGCGGGCGTAACTTAAAACCAGTCGAACCAGCCGCCGGAACTTTCTTTGTCGGCGTTTTTCTTTTCCTGGGCGGTTGGCTCGGCGGGCGTTACTTCGCCTTTTTCGATCACGGGCGCGGTTTGAACCTGCGTGGCGGGTGTGCCCATGCGCTCAACCTCTTCGGATGCATCCAGCGGCGTGCCGGGGTCTTCCTTGCGGCCGCGCCAGAACAAAACAGTGTCGGCGTATGTTTTGCGCTTGCTCTTGCGGACCACTTCCTGGCGCAGGTCCTGGCGAATGTTGGGGTCTGAGGTGGCGGCACCTGAGGCTGCGAGCAACGCCAACTCGCCCTGCGTTGCCGGAGCAACTTTAGGCGCGCCGCCAAGCACGCGCTGGGCTTGATCGGCGGCGTCAGAATCTTGCGGGCGCGGGGCACCTGGTTGGGGCGACTTGAGAGCGAAGGTCGCCGGGACAACGAGAGGCGCGCGCGCGGTGACGCTGGTTTCATCAGGTGCCTGCTTGGCCGCACCCAGAGATTCCTTCATGCCGGTGCAGCCAGCCAAGGCCAAGGCGAACATACCGGCCACCATCACGCTGCGCTCTACTTGACTCACGGCTTACTCCTTGTTGGCATTCTTGGCGTTGCGAACGCCCGGTACTCTTGCTTTGTATTCGCTGACCACGAGATCGAACCCCATAATCAGCACACCTGCCACGACGGCTGTGTCGGCGATGTTGAACACATACCAAGAATAGCCGAAAGCGTGGAGAAGATAAAAGTCGGCTACTGCCCCGTAAACTATGCGATCAATCACATTTCCCACGGCGCCGCCGATAATTAAGCCTATTGCCAGGGAAAGCCGCAAGTCTTTTACGCCATGCAACCACCAGACAAGGAACGAAGTGACGCCTATGGCAAAAAAGGCCAGTACCCAACGATGAAAATCGGTTGTGGCCTGGAGCAGGCCGTAGGAAATGCCGTAGTTCCACACCATCACGATGTCGAAAAATGGCAGGACTTCGAGGCGAATGTCGTTTGGCTGGGTGCCCAGGGTGCGGACCCAGTCGAAGCCATGCAAGAACAGCACCTTCCACGCCTGGTCCAAGGCCAAGACGATGGCGGCTATCGCCAGGCCGAAGTGGAATGGTTGCGCCAACAAGCGTTTCACTTTTTGTCGTGCTCCGTGACAGCTGCCTCACAGCGTAGACAGAGGTGTGGATGAGCCGCGCTCTTTCCTACATCAGGCAGGATTTTCCAACATCGGGCGCATTTGGCGCCTGCGGCTTTGCCGAAGGAAGCGCTGGCGCCGGGGACGTCGTCGAGCTTGAAGGCGCCCTCTCCCACGGCGATGGATGCCGCAGAAGTGATAGTGATTTCTGCGAGGTCAAGGGTTTCGAACAAGGCCGCGTCTGCGTTGGCAACGTGCAACGTGGGCGCTGCTTCGAGGCTTGAGCCAATGATTTTGTCCCGGCGGGCGACTTCGAGCGCGCCGGTGACGACGCGGCGCAGTTCGCGGACGCGCGTCCATTTTTCGGCGAGCGCCTTGTTGTGCCAATCGGCGGGGACTTCGGGAAAGGTGCGCAAGTGGACGCTGTCGTTCTCGCCGTTGTGACGCGTGCGCCATACTTCTTCCATCGTAAAGACCATGACGGGCGCGAGCCACGCCGTCAGATGGTTGAACAGATGGTCGAGCACGGTGCGGGCGGCTCTACGGCGCAAAGACGAGGTTGCGTCGCAGTAGAGCGCGTCTTTGCGGATGTCGAAATAGATGGCCGATAGGTCGGTGGTACAGAAATTGAAGACCGCGGTGAAGACGCGATTAAAGTCAAAGGCGGCGTAACCGCTGCGAACGGTGACGTCGAGTTCGCTGATGCGATGCAGGATCCAGCGTTCGAGCTCTGGCATGTCCTTGACGGCCACGCGTTCGCTGTCCTTCCAGTCCATCAGATTGGCGAGGATGTAGCGCATGGTGTTGCGCAGCTTGCGATAGGATTCGACGTTGGCCTTCAGGATCTCGTTGCCAAGCCGCATGTCTTGCGTGAAGTCGGACGACGCCGCCCAGATGCGCATGATCTCGATGCCGTTCTGCTC
>VFKO01000374.1 GCA_009885515.1 Rhodobiaceae bacterium
GCACCGTTAGCCAGGTGCGCGCCTGCTCGCAGGAACTCATCCGCTTTGCCAAGCGTCGCGGCACCGCGCTTTTGCTTATCGGTCACGTCACCAAGGACGGGCAAATCGCTGGGCCGCGCGTCGTTGAACATATGGTCGATGCGGTGCTGTACTTCGAAGGCGAGCGTGGCCACCAGTTTCGCATTCTGCGCGCTGTCAAGAATCGCTTCGGGCCGACCGATGAAATCGGCGTCTTTGAAATGCAGGAGACGGGGCTCACCGAAGTCTCAAACCCCTCTGCCCTTTTCCTGGGCCCTAAGGAATCGCGTGCCTCCGGCGCTGCAGTGTTCGCGGGTGTCGAAGGCACCAGACCGTTACTGGTGGAAATTCAGGCTTTGGTTGCGCAGGCGAGTTACGGTGCGCCCCGCCGAGCTGTTGTTGGCTGGGACTCAGCACGCTTGGCCATGGTGCTCGCCGTCCTTGACGCCCGAGCAGGATTGGGAATTTCGGCACAGGACGTCTATCTGAATGTCGCGGGGGGGTTGCGCATTGGCGAACCTGCGGCCGATTTGGCTGCAGCGGGTGCACTTGTCTCGTCCCATTTGGGCGTCGTGATCCCGCACGACTGTGTTTTCTTCGGCGAAATCAGCCTATCGGGTACAGTCAGAGCCGGCGGACAAGCCGACGCGCGATTAAAAGAGGCGCAAAAGCTGGGATTCAAGCGCGCCTTTGTGCCGCCGGGCGTTGTTGCGCCAAAGGGACTGGAAATTACCGAAATTCCATCGGTTGGCGCACTGATTGCGCAGTTGAAAACCTTTCATTAACCCAATCGGCGGACAAATGAGGCAGGTAATATCTGGCGCAAATGCAGATTCCGCTGACAATTGTCGATTTTGTAGTGCTGGGGGTTTTGCTGACCTCCGGCGTAATTGCGTGGCATCGCGGATTCCTCAAGGAAACACTTTCCGTCAGCGCGTGGCTGATTGCAGCATTAGCAGCCGTTTTCGTCTGGCCCGTGACAAAACCCTTCGCGCGCTCCCTTGTGAATCCCGACTTTGTTGCTGACATTCTGGCGCTTGCTGGCGTATTTTTTATCCTGCTTATCCCGGTCTCTTTCATCAGCTTCCGGCTATCGGAAATGGTGCGCGGTTCGCGTGCCGGCCCGCTGGATCGCTCTTTGGGGCTGTTGTTTGGGTTAGCACGCGGCCTTTTAGTGGTAGGCCTTGGCTACGTTATCTACTCGAATTTGGCCTCCCCGAAGGATCATCCAAAATGGATGACGCAAGCGCGCCTGCTTCCGGTGGTAAAAGGCACTGCGGACGTTATCCTGTCATTTAGCCGCAAGCCGTCCACAGCCAAGGGTTCCATTGACATTGAAGACGAGCCATCGGTTGCGCCTGGGCCGAAAAAATCTGCCGACAAGAAAAATACAAAGCGGGACACGAAGGCAAAACCCGTGGCACAATCAGCAGCCAGCGACGCTAACAACGAAGGTGGTGGGGAAAAGCCGGTATCCTATAGCGAACGTGATCGACGCAAATTGGACCAGCTGGTATCCACCAAATCAAAACCGGAATGAGCAGCGACATATCCACCAATCCCTTTGCGGACGACAGGCTCCGCGAAGAGTGCGGGATTTTTGGTATTTGGGGCAAGCCTGAAGCAGCCGCATTTGTGGTGCTGGGCCTTCACGCTCTTCAACATCGTGGCCAGGAAGCGTCTGGTATTGTAAGCTTTGACGGTGAGCGTTTTTACATGGAACGCCGCGAAGGATTGGTGGGTGACCAGTTTTCCGTTGGCGGCCCAATCGACCGGATCAAGGGCGCGAATGCCATTGGCCATGTTCGCTATTCAACGACTGGCGGTTCGCTCAATCGCAACATTCAACCTTTCTTCGCCGACGTCGCCGACGGTGGCATCGCCGTCGCGCACAACGGTAATTTGACGAATGCCCATGCCCTGAGGAAGCGCCTGGTTCGCAGCGGGTCGATTTTCTATTCGACCTCGGATACCGAATGTATCGTCCACCTCATAGCAACATCATCGGCCGGCCGCATCGTTGATCGTCTTATTGATGCGCTCAAGCAGGTTGAAGGTGCCTATTCGCTGGTGTGCCTGACGCGAAAAAAGCTGATCGGGGTTCGCGATCCGCTCGGCGTGCGCCCCCTTGTCATTGGGCGGCTTGAAGGCGCTTATGTGTTGGCTTCGGAAACGTGTGCACTCGACATCATCGGCGCCGAGTTCGTTCGCGACGTTAAGCCAGGCGAGATGGTGGTCATTTCCGACTCCGGCATAGAGTCCTACCAACCCTTCCCACCGCAGCGTCCGCGTTTTTGCATTTTCGAATATGTGTATTTTGCCAGGCCTGACAGCATGATCGACGGCTTGGGTGTGTATGCAGTCCGAAAATCCATTGGTTCAGAACTGGCCCTCGAAGCCCCTGTCGACGCCGACATGGTCGTGCCCGTGCCCGACTCCGGCGTTCCTGCGGGCATTGGTTACGCCGAGACGTCGAAGATTCCGTTCGAACTCGGGATCATCCGCAACCACTATGTCGGCCGTACGTTTATTGAGCCGTCCGATCACATTCGACATTTGGGTGTCAAACTCAAACACAATGCCAACCGCGCCCGCCTCAAAGGCAAGCGCGTTGTCCTGGTGGATGACTCCATTGTGCGGGGTACGACGTCCAAGAAAATCGTCAAAATGGTCCGTGATGCCGGGGCAACTGAAGTCCACATGCGTATCGCCGGTCCGCCGACAACGGATTCATGCTTTTACGGCGTCGATACGCCGGAGAAATCGAACCTGCTGGCGGCGAACTACACCATCGCTGAAATGTGCCGCTTCATCGGCGCGGACTCGCTCAGCTTCATCTCGATCAACGGCCTCTATCGTGCCCTGCACCAAACACGGCGCGACGGGAAGACGACACGCTATTGCGATGCCTGCTTCACCGGCGAGTACCCAACGCCTTTGAGCGACCGCGACAACGTCGCCGATAATGGCCAGCTCACTTTGTTGGCGATGTAAGCCCGTGCCAAGACTCACTGATCGCGTCGCGCTGGTCACCGGCGCCTCCCGCGGCATAGGTCGCGCCGTCGCTGTTGCCTTGGCACGCGAAGGTGCACACGTGATTGCCACGGCGCGCACTGTGGGCGCACTCGAAGAACTCGACGATGAAATCAAAGGCAGTGGCGGTAGCTCGACCTTGGTGCCGTTCGATCTCAGAGACGGTCCCGCCTTCCCGCGCCTGGGTGGCGCCATTGCCGAACGCTGGCGCAAGCTCGATATTTTGATCGGCAATGCGGGTTACCTCGGCACTCTGACGCCGGTGCATCAAATCGATCCCAAGCATTGGATCGAGGCAATTGATGTCAATCTCAACGCCAATCTTCGGCTGATTCAGTTCCTTGACCCGCTGCTCAAAGCCTCAGACGCCGGGCGCGCAGTTTTTGTCACCTCAGGCGCCGCCCAGAACACGCGTGCCTATTGGGCCACCTACAGCGCCACGAAGGCCGCCCTCGATGCCCTGATCAAAACATACGCCGCAGAATGCGCGACGACGAAGACGCGCGTAAACCTGTTCAGCCCCGGCCCAACCCGAA
>VFKO01000252.1 GCA_009885515.1 Rhodobiaceae bacterium
CAGGGCGAGAGCGTTGGCCCGGCTTCCCCCGTAGGTTGTGCGCTTTCTGAATACAAAGACACTTACCCTCTGTCGATGTCCCGCTATACACTCATGCTCAAGGTTAGCCGCTGGGTCGTCATTGGGGAGTAGTCTATGTCTGTTGGGTTTTCACGCGCCGATAGTGTCACCACGAAGCGCCTTTCTTTCGCCTTTGCCACCGTCGCCGTCATTGTCTTCGCCAACGCCTCAGCTCTTGCGGGCGACGTCTCCATGACCAGCTGGGCCGACATCGTCCAGCGCGTGTCACCTGCTGTCGTCAGCCTGACCACGAAGGCCGGTCTGGGTTCTGGCTTTGTCATCGACTCCCAAGGCCACATCGTCACCAACAACCACGTCATGGGCACCGCCACCGAGGCCGATGTCCGCTTCGCCGATGGCACAAAGCTCAAGGCCCGCCTGCTTGGCCGCGACGAAGAGACCGACATTGCGTTGCTCAAGGTCGAAAGCACCAAGGCGCTCGCCAGTGTAAAATTTGAGAACGACAGGCGTGTGCGCGTCGGTGATTTCGTCCTGGCCGTAGGCAATCCGTTTGGCCTTGGCGGCACAGCGACGGCGGGCATTTTGTCGGCCCGTGGCCGCGATGAACTCGCCAGCGGCCAGTTCACCGAGTATCTCCAGCTCGACGCGCCCATCAATCCCGGCAACTCCGGCGGCCCAACCTTCGACACCAACGGCCGCGTCATCGGCATGAACACGATCGGGCGTCAGGGCACCAGCATCGGCTTTGCCATTCCGTCGTCGACGATCCAGCGCGTCGTCGCAGATCTTATCGCCGGCCGCACCGTCAGCCGTGGTTATCTGGGCGTACAGATTGCCGCCCTCAGCGATGAAGACGCCAAGGCTTTGGGCTTGCCAAATTCAAACGGCGCCCTTGTCACCACCGTCATCGAAGGCAGTCCGGCCGAAAAGGCAGGGATCAAACGCGGCGATGTCATTTTGAAGATCAACGGTCAGGCGGTGAAGGACAATCGCGAGGCTTCACGCAAGATCGCGAATTTGGGTGCAAACCAGACGGCAGTGTTTACGATCTGGCGCACCAACGCGGAACTGAAGATCTCGGTGACGCTGGTCCAGCGCGACAGCATGGCGCAAGCGCCCGAGGCTAACCCTCAATTCAAGCAGACGTCGATGGGCTTGGCGCTGCAAACCATCACCGACGTGACGCGCAGTGATTATTCCTTCGCCAAAGACGTCTCGGGCGTGCTGATCATGGGGATCGATGAAGAAAGCCATGCAGGCCAAAGCAGCTTGCGTCCCGGCGACCGCATCGTGGGCGCCGGCACCAGCAACGTCTCGACGCTCGACGATGTCAATTTGGCTATCGAACAGGCCAAGTCACTCAAGCGCGACTCGCTTCTGCTCTTCGTGGTCAGCCAGGCCGGCACCCAATCCCACGTCTCCATCAAACTGAACTCGAAGTAAGCAAGGGTCACCACGAAGCCAAAAAGCCCGTCATGGCCGGGCTCTTGACCCGGCCACCCAGGCGTTGCGTGTCTACGCAACGGAATGGCGCTATGCTTGAAAAATCGAAGCGTCTCTTCGCCTCGCCGACGCGAGCCGGCTTGGTGGCCGGGTCAAGTGCCCGGCCATGACGGGAGTGGGGTCGTTAATCTACTTGTGCTGCCGTCACCGCACCGTGGCGCCGAGGAATTTGAACCGGATCGCCTTGCCTGTGACCGCCAGCGTCCAGCTCTCGAAGTCATGCGCCGACGTGCAGCTGTTGCCGCGCCCGTGCAGGATCAGCCGCGCATGCGCCCACTGACCGCGTGCCGCCAAAATGCCGCTCAGTTTGGCAATGCCGTGCAGGCGCCATTCCTTGTACAGCGTCGGCCCCAGACCACCCTCGGTCAGCGCCGCACGCGGATCGACTTCGAAACGTGTGAAGCGTTTGGGAAGTGGAAACACAACGCGTCCAGTGCCGCCCTGCGCATCGATAAAATCAAACACCAGATGCGTCCCCGATTTGGTTGCAGCCAGGCGATAGTCCTGGTCTGACGGCTCGCGAATACCCTCGACGCTGTCAGGAAAGCCGGGATCCGTGAACAGCCTTGCCACGGGCGCAAATCGCACCTGCGCGATCTCGCTGAGCTCATAGGTTTCAATCGCTGCGGTCTGCTCGAGGCGTTGACCCGTCTCGGTACAACAGGCGCACGCCTGCGCAGGCGTCGGCAGGCTCAATGCAAGCAATGACATCAGCGAGGCCGGGACAATCAGATACCGCATGAGCCCAAAGCCCCCTATTGCGCCAGCAAGCCCATCCGCGGTGTCGAACCGGCGTCGGCCACCGGCACATCTTGCGAGAGGGGCGTCTTGAATTGGTCGAGCGCCTTGATTTCATCAAGCGTCACGAACTTGTAGCCTTCCGCCACCAGCGCCGGCAGCAAGGCCTGCACCATCCATATCGAGCGCTCGCGGATATCGTGCATCAGCACAATGCCACCTTGCTTGCGCGCAATTTCGCGTTGATAGCCGCGCGCACATCTGTCGGCGTCCCAATCGCGCGACCAGCAATCCCAGTCGGCGGCCGAACGCGTATTGCCTTCATCATCCGTCACAATCTGCCCGCCAATATCCCAGTAGATCGGCCCGACATAATTCCGCAGAACGGGATCGTCGTTCAGAATGCGTGCGTGCGCATGGCGCCAAACGCCATACGGCGCACGGAAATAGAGCCCCTGGCCCGGCTTCACATACGGCGCAATCGCATCGTTCGTGCCTGCAATTTGTTCAAGCAAGAGTTCCGGACTGGCCGCATACCGGCGCCCCAGCTGCGCATGACTAAACGAGTGATTGGCAATGACGTGGCCCTCACGCGCCATCCGCTCCATCGTTTCTCGGCGATGCTTGACTCGCGAACCGACTATGAAAAACGTCGCCTTCACATTGTTCTGCGCCAGAATGTCGAGCAACTTTCCGGTAAAGGCCGATGGCCCATCGTCAAAAGTCAACGCCAGCGTCCGCGTACCAACCAGCCCCGACGCGCGGATCGACGTTTCCTGAAAATAGGCGTTGGCGTTCTCGACCCGTGACGCCGGAAACGTGATGAAACACAGCGCAAGCAAAACTGTTGCGACCGCACTCGCGATCAAGGAAATCGTACGAACAAGCATCCAGTGCTTCCCCCAGTGAAGCGGTGCCGCATCTTAGACCTCCATTTCGCCAGATTAAGACGCCACAAACAAGGGTTGTTAAGATCTGCAGCCATCCGCTTCACCCACGAACCTAACGTCGTAAACGCCCTTTGAATTGGCGGAAATCCTTTCGCTTTTCGGATTCCAGATTGCGTGATTGATGACCGTTGGCCGCAGGCACTATGAAAATATTGGGCTCGAGCGTGGCTTATCTGCCGTACTATTCTGCGGTCTCGCACATCTCACAGGGGAATATGCAGCATTCTCACGCCGCTTGGCGAGAGATCACTGTTTGATATCAGCACATTGTGATGCGGCTTGAAGGTTGCAGCCTCGCTGCGACTTGCCTACAACTCATTGCTCGTTACATGCGGTGTTTAGCGAGCACCGCTATGATGCTGTAAACCAACAATACATACAAAAAGGGGCGTTTCATGTGGTCTTGGTTCCTGGCGCGGTTGAAGGGGATTTTCAACCTATTCGCCTCGATCGTACTTTTCCTCATTCTTGCGGTGCTGATTTCAAGCGTCGTAGGCATTTTCACCCAACCGAAAGTGCCGGCTGAAGTCGTGCTGACCTTCGACATGCGCAACGGCCTGCCCGACAAGAAGCAAAATATGATCTTTTCCGAACCCAACACAGTCGGTTCGGTGATTGATGCGGTGACAGCGTTAGCGGCTGCCGAAAACGACGATCACGTGAAAGGTATTTTCATGCGCGTCGGCGGCAACGGCATTGGCACCAGCGAGGCCCAGGAACTGCGCGCCGCGCTGAAGTCCTTCAAGGCCAAAGGCAAATTCATCATAGCTCACGCGCAAGGGTTTTACACCAACAGCATGGGCGACTATCTGCTGGCATCGGTGGCCGACGAGATCTGGATGCAACCCGTCAGTGAGATGAACACGGCCGGTGTGGCCGCCACCACGACATTTTTTCGCAGCCTGCTGGAAAAAATCAACGCAACTCCGCAATTCGAACAGCGCTACGAATACAAGAACGCGGCAAATGTCTTCACAGAGAAGGACTACACCGTAGCGCATCGCGAAGCGACTGAACGCTTGCTCCAATCTGTTTTCGATACGGCAACCGCAAACATTGCCGCCGACCGCAAGAAAACACGCGAAGAAGTCGTGGCGCTCATCAACGCGGCTCCCCATCTGACCCAGGAAGCGATCGACAAAAAGCTGATCGACAAGCAAGGCTATGACGACGAAGCCAAGGATGCAGCGTTAGCCAAGGCCGGCGACAAAGCCGAACTGAAAACACTCAGCGAATATTTCCAGCTCGTTGGCAGCCCCTGGGAAAATGCGGGAAGCCCAACGATTGCTTTCATTCATGGCGATGGCCAGATCAATGATGGCAAGTCGGAAGGCGGCTTCGGCGGCGACAGTTCGATGGGTGGCGACACAATTGCCGGCGCATTCCGCAAGGCAACCGAAGATGACAGCGTCAAGGCAATCCTGTTCCGTGTGAATTCGCCCGGCGGGTCGGCCATTGCCTCCGATCAGATCCTTGATGCGGTGAAGAAAGCCCAAAAGGCCGGCAAGAAGGTCGTTGTCAGCATGGGCGATGTTGCCGCTTCGGGTGGCTACTACGTGTCACTTTCGGCCGACAAGATCTACGCTCACGAGACCACGATCACGGGCTCCATCGGCGTATTGTCGGGCAAGATCATCACTGTCGGATCTTGGGCCATGTTGGGCATGGATGTCAAAACGATTGGCATCGGTACAAATGCCCTGATGCAGTCTGACAATGCACCGTTTACGCCGGAGCAACTGGAAAAATTCCGGCGTGGCATTGACCAGATCTACGCAGACTTCACCGCAAAGGTCGCGGCCGGCCGCAAGCTCGATGTCGAGAAAGTGCGCGAGAATGCAAAGGGCCGGGTCTGGACCGGCGCCGATGCAAAGGCGCGGGGCCTGGTTGACGAGTTCGGTGGCTTCCGCGCCGC
>VFKO01000234.1 GCA_009885515.1 Rhodobiaceae bacterium
ACACAATTTAAGAAAGAGAATTCAAGCACGCTTCTCGCAAGTCAAATGACCCGCGCCTCACGCCGCCCTCATCCCCCTTCCCGGTATATTCATAACTTCAAGTCGCAGCGCCAAAAGACCGGTCCCGGAAAACCCGGAGGTATCTCAGACGAAATAACGCCGCCGGTTGATGCGTGACAACACCCGGCGACGTCGAGGTCGCGGGGTATAGAGAGGCATATATGGAAAGTCAAACGGGAATTGGGGCCGCGTGTGGTTTTCCACATCAAGTCAGATTGCCACAGCTTTCAGCCAAAATTACCAGGCGGTCGCCCTAACCGGCGTGCGCAATGTAATCGCGCATGGCATGGCGCTCAAGATCGCTGTCTTCGATGCGACGTTTGACTATATCACCGATTGAAACAATGCCGACCAGGCGCCCGCCCTCAACAACGGGCACATGCCGGAACCGGCCACTTGTCATCATTTCCATCAGGTCCTGGGAACTGTCGGTCAGCCGGCAGGTTGCGACGTTGCGCGTCATGACTTCGTCAATGGTACGATTCAATCCGCCGGCGCCGTGCATGGATATGGCGTGAACGAGGTCACGTTCGGAAACGAGTCCTATCACTTCATTCGCCGCCCCGACGACAACCGCTGCGCCAATCTTCTTGCTTGAGAGCAGATCGCACATTTGCTGGACGGTCGCTGTTGAACGCACGGTTTCAACCGCCGCACCTTTGTGCTTCAAAATAACGGCAACAGTCATCCAGACCTCCTGTGAAGGCTAAAGCCGTGTCGCGATAACGCCGGGAAGACGACAGCTCCAATTACTGATTGGCAGCATGCTCCGAAACAGGCACCTTCGCAACGCTGGATTCTCCCACCACGCGTTTTTCTGCGTTAGCCAATTTATCCTGTTCGCCACGACATTCAGACTTAACGGAGCGCTTGTTAATAGTTGCCGGCATGAAAATAACTGCTGCCGCCGTGCGCGCTGACGTGTATTGTGCGTTGCAACATAAACAGCGTGGCGCTTGTTGTTTTATGAGCACTGAAACCAAAAGCGAATACGCAAGCCATAAACCGCTTACCATTCCCGATGTCGCCGCGCGCAAGGGCAAGACGCCACTTGTTTGCCTCACGGCCTATTCGACACCGCAAGCCGAGCTTGCCGACAGGCATTGCGACATTGTCCTGGTCGGCGACAGTGTTGCCATGGTGGTTCACGGCCTGAGCTCCACCATCGGTGCAACGCTTGACATGATGATCATGCACGGTGCTGCCGTGCGGCGGGGCCTGAAGAAGGCGCTGATGGTCGTCGATATGCCGTTCGGGAGTTATGAGGAAAGCCCAGGCCAGGCCTTTCGCAATGCTGCCCGCGTCATGATGGAGACCGGTTGCAATGCGGTGAAACTTGAGGGTGGTCTGCGAATGGCTGAAACCATCGCCTTCCTCGCCGAGCGTGGCATTCCCGTGATGGGCCATGTTGGTTTGACACCGCAATCCCTTCACGTGTTCGGCGGCTTCAAGCTGCAGGGCCGGGCGTCGGATGCCGCCCGGATTGAAGACGAAGCGGAGGCCGTCGCCTACGCAGGCGCGTTCTCGGTCGTGCTTGAGAAAATCCCAGAGGCGCTTGCGCATAAAATCACAACCTCCGTTTCAATCCCCACGATCGGCATTGGCGCCTCTGCGGCCTGCGATGGTCAGATTTTGGTGATCGACGACATTCTGGGTGTCTATGCAGGGTTTCGCCCGAAATTCGTCAAGCGCTATGCCGAGATCGGCGTGGCCATGACCGACGCCATCGCGGCCTATGCCGATGAGGTTCGCTGTCGCACCTTTCCGGGACCTGAACACGTTTTCCACGATATGCCGAACAGCAAATGACAAAGCCCCCTCCCAGAATAGTGCGAACTGTTGCCGATCTGCGCAATGTGGCCGGCGAATGGAAAGGCCAATCGTTGCGCTCAACGCTCGTGCCGACTATGGGCGCGCTGCACAAGGGACATCTTGAAATCGTCCGCATGGCAAAGACGCTCGCTGAGCGCACGATCGTCTCGATCTTCGTCAATCCCACCCAGTTCAACAATCCCAACGATCTGGCAAACTATCCGCGCACCCTGGACGCCGACTGGCGCATGCTTGAAGAAGCAGGGGTCGACCTGTTGTTCGCCCCCCGGCAACACGAAATGTACCCGGAAGACTTTACCACCAAAATCACTGTCTCGAAAGTCAGCGAAGGCTTGTGCGGCGCGTTTCGTCCCGGACACTTCGAAGGTGTGGCAACTGTGGTCGCAAAACTCTTCAATCAGAGTCAGGCCAACTTCGCCGTCCTGGGAGAAAAGGACTATCAGCAATTGCATGTCGTGCGCCGCATGACGCGCGATCTCGATATTCCCATTGAGATCGTGGCTCACCCGACAGTGCGCGAACCGGATGGACTTGCGATGTCGTCACGCAATGCAAGGCTCACGCCCCAAGAGCGTCAACTGGCCCCCGAACTGGCCCGGCAACTGAACATTGCAGCCGCGGCCTTTGGGCGAGGAACACCCGCACAAGACATCTACCAAGTCGCGCACAAGGCGATCCTTGCCGCAGGTTTCTCGTCCGTGGAATATTTCGAGCTGCGCGCCGAGCGCGACTTGATGCCGTTGCAGTCACTCAGCGAGCCCGCGCGCCTGCTGGTCGCGGCCAATCTCGGCCGGGTGCGGCTGATTGATAATGTGCCGGTCTCTGAGTAGAGGGCGGCGGGAACGGCTAAACGCTCCCGCCCAATTGGTTGTATGCGACCAATTTACTTCAAGTGTTGGCCCAGAAAGCTTTCAAGATTGCTGAAAAATTCAATGCCCGTCGATGATTTGGACAAGTAGTGATCGTCGCCAGAGATGACAATAAACTGGCTTTGCTTGTTGGACTGGGCCAGCGCTTTGGCCATAATTTCGCTTTGAACGATGGGAACCGTGGAATCATCTTTGCCATGGATCAACAGGATCGGCGCCCTGACCTTGTCGGCAAATCGAGCCGGAGACGTTGCGGCCAACTTGTCATGATCACGGATTGGATGACCCATGACCCGTGGCCAGTAATCATCGTCACGCATGTCCCGTCCCATCCTCTTCCTCACCCAAGCCAGCATTTCGGGAAGATCAGAGACACCGGCACCTGCGACACCGCACTTGTACAATTCCGGTGAGAATGTCATCCCGGCCAACGTGGCATAGCCGCCGTATGACCAACCAACAATGCAGACTCGGTTTGCGTCAGCAACTCCGGTTGATATCAAATGCTTTACGCCATCGGTGATGTCGTTCTGGCTCGCTAAGCCCCACTGAAATCTGCCTGCATTCCTGAAGGTCTTGCCAAAACCATCCGATCCGCGGAATTGGGGTTGCAATACGGCATACCCGCGCGAAGCCAAGAATTGAGACCAAGAGTCATACCCGCCGACATCCCGCGCTTCAGGTCCACCATGAGGCATGACGATAAGCGGCAGATTTTTGCCGGAAGACCCGTGCGGCAGCGTCACATAGGCTGGAATTGTCAATCCGTCTCTAGCCTTGTAACTGGTATAGGTGACTTTACCCAAATCCTGCGCCGACAAGCCGGGATAGAGTTTACCTACCTCGGAGATTTCACCGCTCTCCATGTCTACATAGTGGTACGCGCCCCCAGGGTTCGTCGCGCCTTGCACATAGGCAATATACTGCTTTCGATTGCGCGAGGCTGAGGTTACGCGCACCCGCTCGCCTGGAAAAGTAGCCTCAAGATCCGCCTGCATCTGGGCATATGCTCGATCAAAATATTCGATTTTCAATTCTTGATCTATATAGGCAACACCGGTCGCTTCACCCGTGTAACCGCCTGAGACGAGGCCCCCGACATCGACTGTCGGGTGGAGAAATACCGGACGCGTAATCGATCGGGTGCGTAAGTCGAATTCGTATATTCCAAAGCGGTCCCCTCCATTACGCGTTCGGACATAAGCTGTGTCTGGGCGAGAGCCCACGCCAACTATTTGCAGATAGGACTGCTCGACATCCTTTTCGTCGCGTCCGTCAAATATCATAACCCATTCTTTGGAATCTCCAATACGAGCGTAAGCTTTCGACTTATTTGTGCCGGGATCTCCGTCGAAGCGGAACCGGACTCGGCCCTGCCCGTCGGCAATCCAAGAGTAAGTAAAGTCGCCTCCGTCTTCATGACGTGGCCCCTTACCGGTCGTTGGATTGACCTTGTGAACAGTCACTTTCAAAATCGATTTTGTCCATCTCCGGAGAGATGCTTGCTGTTGCGTGCTGTTATTCCAGGAATACGCCTCCATCAAAACGTCACCGTCAGGCAGTCGCCCGATGACCTCGTTGCCATTCATTTTGGCGGTGTTGGAACAATTCGTGTCTACGGAGTAAGCCTGACCGTACTCTCCGAAAGTGTCCTGCCCCCCATCATTCGGGACCTCGCCCGATACCGACACTTCGACGATTAGTCTTGTGTCGTTGGCCCAAAACACTCCTCGGACCTTGTTTCCGCCGGAACCCAATTTGCAGATACCGCCGCCAATTTTTGAAATCGTGACAATGTCATCGTCTCGATATGCTGCGATCATGGCGACGTGTTTGCCGTCAGGCGAAATCGTCAGATTGCTAATCGTCGGATGTGCGCCGTATTCGGCGGCGCCTGGTTTGGCTGATGCCGGTGTCATGGGGCTGGTGCAAACAATTGTTGCGGCTGCAAAGATGGC
>VFKO01000292.1 GCA_009885515.1 Rhodobiaceae bacterium
AATCCGATCGTCGCCAATTTCGGCCGCTTCGGACCCTACATTCTGCACGATGGCGCCTACGCCAACCTTGAGAGCGACGACGAAGTTTTCACCATCGGCATCAATCGCGCCGTCACCGTGCTCGCCGAAAAGAAAGCCAATCCGCGCCGCCGCTTTAACGAAGCCAAGGCGCTGAAGGAACTGGGGCCCCACCCTGAATCCAAAGCCAACGTCAAGATCATGAGCGGGCGCTACGGCGAATACGTCACCGACGGCGAAACCAACGCCACGCTGCCGAAAGGCGCCGACCCGCAGACCTACACGATGGAAGCAGCTGTCGAGTTGCTCAGGGAACGCGCGGCCAGTGGCGGCGGTAAAAAGAAAAAGAAGAAACCGGCCAAGGCAAAGCCGGAAAAGAAAACCGAGAAAGCAACAGCCAAGCCCGCAAAGGCCGAAAGCAAAGCCAAAACCAAACCAGCAGCACCAGCAAAAAAGCCTGCGGTCAAAAAGAAAGTACTTGAAACGACGTGAACAAAAAGAAGCGCGATCCCAAAGGTCCCAGGAAACGCGAAGGCCTCAAGCGCGAAAAGATCGCGAAACAACCTGAAGTCTTCAACCGCAGCCATGGCCGCAAGCTCTCCCGGCACGGCGACTTACCCGAAGTCACTGTCGTCGAAGTCATCGAACTCGACACCGACGGCGAACTGATCTGCCGCCCCGCCAGTTGGGACGGTGACGCCAAACCACCGCGCATCATCCTGTCCCCGGGCGCAGACACCACAACACCCGCTCTGGGCATCGGCGAACGCTTCCTCGCCCGCCTCAGCCGGGTCGGCCAGACCTACGAAGCGAAAATCATCAAACGCCTGGGCGCCAGCCCAACCAGAGCCGTCGGCGTCTTCCGCAAACTTGGCCGCCATGGCCGCGTCGAACCCGTCGACAAAAAAGCCCGGCACGACTTCATTGTCGCTGAAGCCGACATGGGCGGCGCCATCGACGGCGAACTCGTGGTCGTCGAACCCATGACCGAGCGGCAAATGGGCCTGCCACGCGCCCGCGTGCGCGAGCGTCTGGGAAAATCATCGGAACCCAAGTCAATCAGCCTGATCGCCATTCACACCCACGCCATCCCCGATCAGTTTCCGCAAGACGTCATCGATGAAGCCGAGCGGGCAAAGCCAGCGACACTCGAAGGCCGCACCGATCTTCGCAACACACCGCTCATCACCATAGATCCCCCCGATGCACGCGACCACGACGACGCGGTATGGGCTGCCCCCGACGACGACCCGCACAACAAAGGTGGCTTCAAGGCCATCGTCGCCATCGCCGATGTCGCTTATTATGTGCGCCCCGGCAGCGCCATCGATCGCGAAGCCATCACGCGTGGCAAT
>VFKO01000436.1 GCA_009885515.1 Rhodobiaceae bacterium
GAGGGCGACGGGCAGGCCGACATAGCCCAGACCCAGAACTGCAATCGTTTCGCTCATGACGCGTTTCCTGTTGGAGCAGGCATAGGGAGAAGCGTCTGGCGGTCTGTCAAGATGTGCGGCGTGGCCGGCAGATGAGTCAAAACATCGATCTGGCGCGTTGGCTTCGTCCTGAGAATTTTTTGTTGCTTTTGTTTTTGGGTCTGCTGGCCTGGGCGCCGTTTCCCTATGGCTCAAACCGGCCGTGGGCGGAGCTGGCGTTGGGGTTGGGGCTGGGCGCAGTTTTGATGTGCTGGGCCGGGGTTGCGCTCAGCGGTTTTGCGGCGGTGACCTCGCTGACACGGCAATTGGCTCTGCCGGGTGCCTGCGTCGGTGCGGCCTTGGGGTGGGCGCTTGTTCAGTCCATTGATCTGGTTGCGCTCGACAGATTGACCGGGTTGAGTTTGAGACCGCTCGCTCATCCTGTCTGGGCTTTGTCGGGTGCTGCTTTGAGCAAAGACCTTGGCGCCTACATATCAGTTGATCCCGAGATGACCCGGGAAGCGTTGTTTGCAGCCGGCCTCAGTGTGGCGTCGTTTCTGATCGCGTTTGGTCTGGCGCGCGAGCGTGAACGTGCCAGCCTGTTGTTCAATGGCATTGTTATGCTGTCGCTGGCCTATGCCGTCGTTGCGATTGCGAGTTTTTATATGCACATTGATTTTCAAGCGTGGCTCATGCCGGATGCGAGGGCCGACTATGGGCGGGTGTCGGGACCATTTATCAATCCGAACCATTTTGCGACGTTTCTGGCTCTTGGTACGCTTGCAGCACTTGGCACTTTCGTTGAGACCTTGCGGCAATCCATTGTCTGGGACCGCGGCTGGCGGGTTGTGATGCGATCGGGCATTCACACGCTGACGGGTCCTAGCGCGCTGCATCTGGTTGCAATTGTAATCATGCTTTCGGCCTTGTTGCTCACCCAGTCGCGCGGGGGGGTGATCGCGTTTCTGGCGGGGACACTTGCATTGACGTTTATGCTGTCGTTCGGACGGGATTTGAGTAAGGGGGAGGCTTCGGGCAGGCGGGCGATTGTGGCTGTCCTCGTCGCCGTTCTGGGTACAAGCCTTGCGGTCAGCGCCGATCCATTGCTGAACCGGGTGCAGACGTATGGATTGAACGACACGACGCGGACGTCGCTGGCCGACTCGGCACTCAAGGCCATTCAGACCGCGCCGTTGGCGGGACATGGGTTTGGTGCTTTTCAGCGTTACTATCCGATTTTTGCTGACGGCTCGGTTCGCGGTGATGTGGACGAGGCCCATAACGACGTGCTGGAGACGTTGGCGGATCTTGGGTTGCCTGCGGGCCTAGCCTATGTTGCGGGGCCGGTTTTGCTGGCCTCAATGTGTTTTGCGGGGTGTTTTCGAAGGCGGCGTGATCGGGTGTTCC
>VFKO01000382.1 GCA_009885515.1 Rhodobiaceae bacterium
TCCTGTCGCCTGACAAGATGGTTCTGATCCCTGATTTGGAAGCCGGATGCTCGCTTGCCGCCTCCATCACCGGTGCCGACGTGCGTCTGCTGAAAGAAAAATATCCAAACCTGCCCGTCGTCACCTACGTCAACACCTCAGCCGAAGTGAAGGCCGAAAGCGACGTCTGCTGCACCTCGTCAAATGCGGTTGCCGTGGTCGAATCCATTGCCGCCGAGCGTGGCGTCGATACCGTGATCATGCTGCCCGACAAATTCCTGGCGCAAAACGTCGCCAACCAGACCAAGATCAAGATCATCGCCTGGGAAGGCCGCTGCGAAGTGCACGAACGCTTTTCCGCCGAAGACGTCCGCCGCTTTCGCATTGACCACCCCGGCGCCATTGTCCTGGCCCACCCCGAGTGCCCAGCCGAAGTCGTTGCTGAATGCGACTTTGCCGGTTCAACCTCGGCCCTGATCGACTATGTCACCAAAAAGCGCCCGCCTCGCGTGGTACTCCTCACCGAGTGCTCGATGAGCGACAACATCGCGGCCCAGCATCGCGACATCGAATTCCTGCGCCCCTGCAACCTTTGTCCGCACATGAAACGCATCACCTTGGACAAAATCCTGCGGTCGCTGCAGACCCTCACCCACGAAGTCAAAGTCGAACCCCAAATCGCCGCCCGTGCCCGCAAGGCCGTCGAGCGCATGCTGGAAATCGGCAGACCCCCGGCCGCGGTCCACTAAGTCATGCCCCACCAACCTCCCATTGACAACGTCATCCACACCGGCGGCGTTCTCATTGTCGGTGCGGGCCTGGCTGGACTATTCACGGCGCTAAAATTCGAAGGCCCCGTCACCATATTGTCTGCGGCGACCTTGGGATCGGGCGCCTCCAGCGCCTGGGCCCAAGGCGGCATCGCTGCAGCACTGGGGTCTGACGACTCACCCGAACTCCACGCCCGCGACACCGAAATCGCAGGCGCAGGCATTGTTGATCCCAAAATCGCCCGCCTCATCGCCTCTCAAGCAGCAAACCGCATCGACGATCTGGCAAACCTGGGCGTGCCCTTTGACCGCACCGCCAAGGGAGGCTTCGTCCTTGGCCGCGAAGCAGCGCATTCACGCAATCGCATCGTCCGCGTTACCGGCGATCGTGCCGGCGCCGAAATCATGGCGTCCCTGATAAAGGCCGTCAAAGACCAGCCCCGCATTCGAATTCTCGAAGGCTTGATTGCCTTTGAACTCGCCATGGAAGATGGACGTGTTGCCGGGGTCTATGCCCATCCGGTCCATGACAAGGCCTCGCCGGTCCTGATCCGCAGCACGGCAACAATTTTTGCCCTCGGCGGCGTCGGCGGCTTGTTCGAAGTCACGACCAACCCGCCCCAAGCACGCGGCCAGGGCCTGGGCATGGCCGCACGTGCCGGCGCCGTCATCGCTGATCCCGAGTTCGTACAGTTTCATCCAACCGCCATCGCCATCGGCCGCGATCCTGCCCCTCTCGCCACCGAAGCCTTGCGCGGCGAAGGCGCGATTCTGGTCAACGACCAGGGTGAGCGCTTCATGCTGGCCGTCCACAAAGACGCAGAACTTGCGCCACGCGACATCGTAGCCCGCGGAATTTTCCGGCAAATCCGTGCCGGACGAAAAGTCTTTCTCGACACCCGCCACGTCATAGGCGCCCGCTTCCCTGACGCCTTCCCAACGGTCTTCTCATACTGCCAGTCGGCCGGCATTGACCCGCGCACCGAACTCATTCCGGTCGCACCCGCTGCCCACTACCACATGGGTGGAATATCCGTTGATGAAAACGCACGCACCAACTTGCCCGGACTTTGGGCCATCGGCGAATGCGCTTCAACCGGCGCGCACGGCGCCAACCGCCTGGCCTCCAATTCACTGCTCGAAGCCATCGTCTTTGGCGCCCGTGCCGCCAGCGACATTGCGCTGACCACGCCGGCAAACGGAACTGCCGCAGGAACACCTCCAGCTCCGCCAATTGTTTCAGGACCGGTCACGCCAAACGTTGCACTCCTGCGCAAAGCGATGACCATGAATGTTGGACTGGAACGCAATTCCGAAAATCTCATCCTGGCGCTCAACACCATCACCATGCTTGAGAAGGCCGGAACCGGTGATCCCGATCTGCGCAACATGACAGCCACCTCGTTGCTCATTGCCAGTGCCGCATTGAACCGGACTGAAAGCCGCGGCGGACACTTCCGCAGCGATTACCCGCATGCGAACCCTGCCCTCGCCAAACGAACATTCGTGACCCTGGCCCAGATCCGCGCAACCGCCGAACTGGCATTGCGCGAAACGAAGCTCTCAGACGGCGCTCAGGCGACGCGAAGGGCATGAAGCAACCAGCCACTATCGTCCAACCCTTGTCGCCACTGCTCATCGAACCCGCCGTGCGTGCGGCATTGCTCGAAGACATCGGCCGCGCAGGCGATCTGACGACCGAAGCAACTATTCCCATCACCGCCACGGCGCATGGCACCATCTCCGCCCGCGAACCAGGCCGCATTTCAGGCCTGGACTTTGCCGCCACTGCCTTTCGCCTGCTCGATCCGCGCATCAAAATGACAATATCTGTAGCCGACGGCTCGAGCGTCGATCACGGTGAAACCATCGCCACCATCGAAGGCCCCGCGCGCCCCATCCTCACCGGCGAACGCGTCGCTCTGAATTTTCTGGGCCGCCTGTCTGGCGTGTCAACGGCAACGGCAAACCTTGTTGCATTGGTGTCCGGCACCAAAGCGCGCGTCGTGTGCACCCGCAAAACAACACCGGGCCTGCGCGCTTTTGAGAAATATGCGGTCCGTTGCGGCGGCGGACACAACCATCGCTTCGGCCTCGATGACGGCATTCTAATCAAGGACAACCACATCGTAGCCGCAGGCGGCATTGCCAACGCCATCAAGGCCGCGCGCGCCCACGCAGGCCACATGGTGCACGTCGAAATCGAAGTCGACAATTTACAACAACTCGGTGAAGCGTTGGCCCTCGGCGCCAATTCAATCCTGCTGGACAACATGCCACCCGAAACATTGCGTGAGGCCGTAAAGCTCACCGCCGGCCGCGCCCTGCTCGAAGCGTCAGGCAACGTCACCGCTGCCACCATAGCAGCCATCGCCGCCACGGGTGTCGATTTAATATCGTCCGGTGCAATTACGCATTCCCCGAAATGCCTGGATCTCGGTCTCGATTTCAAACCGCTTTGATCACGGCACCATCGGCAGCGCGCCGTATTCCCACGTCCACTTCATTCCGGTTTCGCCAAGAAAAAATTTGACAAGAGCCGGAAACCCCGCCTCCGCTCTCACGTCATTGGACAAGATCACAACACATCTCTTGCCGTTTTCAATACAAACCAAAGTGTTGCCAGTCGTGTCGTTGTGGCCACCCTTTTGAAAACCACGGCCCTGCGGACCGTCAAACACAATAACGCCAAGCCCTACCGCCAAACCCTTGTGACGCAAGTCCGGCGCAACCTCATCCTGCAGAACCGGAAACTGACTGGCTGTCGTGATCGCCATCTGCGCTCTGGTCAACTCAGCGCGCGCTTGACCTGACAAGCCATCGCCGCGCACATAGCCCGCAGCAAAACGGGCGATGTCGGCAACCGTAGTATCCATGGAACCCGCTGCCCGCACGGTGCTGCGTTCATCGTGGGGTTCAACCCGGCCCTTCATATCCCA
>VFKO01000459.1 GCA_009885515.1 Rhodobiaceae bacterium
AATCCGATCGAGATGGCGTTCAGCAAACTCAAAACGCAACTGCGAAAGCTCGCCACCCGAACCGTTCGATCCCTGCACCGAGGCATCGGAAAATTTATCCCAACCCTCAGGCCGCACGAATGCACAAACTACTTCAGACACGCGGGCTATGGTTCCAATTGATGGGAATCTGCTCTAGGCCACCGGCGCTGACCGCGACCTAGCCCAGGTGCAAAAACCAACCGCCAGAGAGCCTGAACTCACCCCGGCGAATCCAAACCGGTTCAACCCGGCGAATGCATCGGGAATCAGCAGCTAAAAAGTTTACCCAGGAAGTTTCGGCAGCGCGCCAATTACTTCCGGTGCGAAAGGCTCACCTGGTTTGTGAGCATAGTGCCGAATATCGGTGCGAAGATCGAAAGAACGATAGACTTCGATGCGGTCGTTGAAGACCTCGAAATCCACCTTCGCCTCGACCCAATAAAACTGAAACGTGCTCCAGTAGCCTTTCACGACCTCGGGGACGGGGCATCTTTCGCGCATCAGCGCTACAAGTTCACGAGCATTGGCGACCGTTGCCGGGTCAAAGGCGTCGCAGCTTTCGGAAACGATCCTTTCGATTTCCGTCTCTAGCCCATTCCAATCTCCCAATGGTGTGGATGACCGGCTTGTTCGATCAGGCATTCTCATTTCTCCAGGCGGTGCGAATATCGCACGGCCCCGGGACACGTGACAAGCTTACGTGAGCGCATCGAAGGGCGTCACGCGCGCCCGGAACTCTTTGCATTCTGGGGACATGCGACTATCTCCGTCCTCCTTGCTCGCGGTAAGGTGACCCAGAGTCATATCACTCGTAACGGGGTGTCAAGGGTGCGGCGTCGCCCCCATCCGTCTCGCCGCTGCGCGAAGTGCTACGCGGCGATCCACCTTCCCCCGCAAGCGGGAGAAGGGCGATAGGTTGGAGGGGGTTGGGGTGTTCCTCGTGAGCGCGCGCGAAAAATATTGCGGGCGAGTGCCCGGAATTGCGTCTTCGCGGGTCAATGGAACTGGACAGCGGGGACAGTGTTTTGAGACAGTGTCTCGTGTCCTGCTCGTGTTAAATTGTGTGGCCGAGTGCTGCGGGTTTTGGTGGAAAACAGGACAGGGCCGCCGCCGAAATTGCTTCCGGCGGCGGGTTATTCGGGAAAATCCCGCTTACGAGGTCAGCGGGATGATTTGGATTTCGACGCGGCGATTGCGGGCGCGGCCTGAGTTGTTGGCGTTGCTGGCGATGGGGCGGCTTTCGCCCATGCCGATGATATACATGCGCTGCGGCATGACGCCGTTTTGTGACAGGACGTAACCAACGGAATTGGCGCGGCGCTGCGAGAGGTCGCGATTGTAATCGTCGGCACCGCTGGAGTCGGTGTGGCCGGAAATTTCAATCGTGGAGCGGTCGTATTCGTTCAGCACTTCGCCGACGGCGGCAAGTGTTCGGTAGAAGTTCGAATTGACCTGATCGCCGTCGACGGGAAACGTGATGTCGCTGGCCATTTCGAGGACGATGTTGTTGCCCTGGCGGCGAATGCTGACACCGGCGCCGCGCAGGCGGTGACGCAGTTCGGCTTCTTCCTTGTCCATGTAGTGGCCAACGCCTGCACCGACGAGGGCGCCGACGCCCGCGCCGATCAAGGCATTGCGCGAGGCTTGCTTGCCGCTGGAGGTGTTGGTGAGGGCGCCGATGGCAGCGCCGCCGAGGGCACCGAAAATGGCACCGCGGGTGGCGTGGCTGGTCTTTTGTTCGCCGGAGTAGGGGTCCTGGGTCTGACATGCGCCGAGAAACAGCGCGGCGCCAATGGCTATGGCAGTGAACTTGTACATGTGAATTTTCCTTTGTTGAAGGCCCAAGGGCGTCATAGGCCGAAGCGCTGGTGGGGCGCAAGTCGAGGCTGAAATTTTCGCGAGGGATGCTGGGCTGGGTGTGGAGAAGTGCATTTTGCTTGACGAATGTCACACCAGCCTTTCATCTGCATGCTACAGGCATTTCAACTTTTCAGCGCGGGACAGCCCATCATGCAACTCTTCGATTTGAGCGGGAAAGTCGCCGTCATCACCGGTTCTACCAAGGGCATCGGTGAAGCCATTGCCCACCGTTTCGCCGAGCACGGCGCGAAGGTCGTGGTCTCCAGCCGCAAGCAGGATGCCTGTGAGAAAGTCACGGCCGACGTCAACAGCCGGTGGGGCAAAGGCAAGGAGGTCGCGCTCTCGGTGCCCTGCAATATCAACCAACGCGACCAGCTGGAGCAGTTGATTGCCAAGACGCGGGCAAAATGGGGCAAGGTCGATGTGCTAGTTTGCAACGCTGCGATCAACCCGGTTTTTGGATCGATGGCGCTGGTTTCGGACGAGGCCTTCGACAAGATCATGGGGGCGAATGTTCGCGCCAACCATCAGTTGTGTAACCTTGTTTTACCCGAAATGGTTGAGCGCAAAGAAGGCAGCATCATCATTGTGTCGTCAATCGGGGGCCTGCGCGGATCACCGGTTTTGGGGGCCTATTGCATTTCGAAAGCGGCGGACTTTCAACTGGCGCGCAACATCGCGGTCGAGTATGGCGCTTACAACATTCGGGCAAACTGCATAGCGCCGGGCTTGATCAAGACCGATTTTGCGAAGGCCCTGTGGGACAATCCTGCGATCCTTGAACGCTCGACTTCGACGTCGCCGTTGAAGCGAATCGGCGAGCCGGATGAGATTGCAGGTGCGGCGGTGTTTCTTGCCTCGAAGGCTGCGGCATTCATGACAGGTCAAACTGTCGTGGTTGACGGGGGTGTTACGATCTAGCGGTTTGATGTTACTGCTGTTGGCTCATGCAGCGTTCGAAGCAAACTGCGTTCCATGACTGGGGGACGAATGAAGTCCACGAGAAGTGGTATCGGGATAGCAGCGGACGCCCAGCGGGCAGAACAGACGCTTGTGGGCAGCAAGATGCTTGCGCCCCTTGACCGGGCGGCGATCACCAAACTGGAAAGCCACTGCACCTGGAAGATCGTGCATGAGGGCGAACCGATTGTTACGCGCGATTCGGATTCGCGCGATGTGTTCTTCGTCGTCAAAGGCCGGTGCCGGATTGTGAATTACTCACCCTCAGGCCGCGAGGTTGCTTACGCGATCGCGGGTGCAGGCGAGTATTTCGGCGAGATGGCGGCGATCGATGGGTTGCCGCGATCCGCCACGGTGGTCGCGCTTGAGGATTGTGTGCTTGCATCGATCACGCCGCAGTCTTTCAAAGACCTGATCGAACAACACCCCAAGGTCAGCTTCGTAGTGATGGAAAAGCTTGTGCGTATCGTGCGCACCAGTGACGACCGGATCATGGACCTGGCAACGCTGTCGGCCTATCAACGCGTTTACTCCGAACTCTTGAAGCTGATCAAGCCGGACCCGGTGCGTACGGATTCGTGGCTGATATATCCCCTGCCCACCCAAGCGCAGATTGCAGCGCAAGCCTCAACCACGCGCGAGACAGTGGCGCGCGTGTTGTCACATCTGTCGAGCGACGGAGTGGCCGAGCGCAAGTCGAAGACGCTCTACGTACGCCAAGTGGAACGACTGCGGCAGCTGTGCGAAAAGGCCTCGCAGCAGACGGCAAAAGCCGACGAGCATTGAGCCGACGCACAGCTCAGTGGCATCAGGTGGTTGGTCATTTGGTGTTTTCGAAGAACCCGGCAACGATCTGATTGAATCTTCCAGGGCGCTCGAAATAAGTGGAGTGGCCCGCATCTTCAATGTGCTTAACCCTTGCGCCCGGCGTCACGCGGGCAAGTGCATCGGCGGCGAAGGGCGGGATGACGATGTCCTCATCGCCTGAGATGAAGAGGATCGGGCACCTGATCTTCTTGAGGTCTTCGGGCGGGCGGGTTCTGGCTGCCATCAGCTTGCCCCCAAGCGTACCCTTGTCGAGGTTGGCGTTTTGATCGTCGATGTGACGATAGAGCAGATGCTGTGCCGGTTGCTCGCGTGACATGCGTTCACCGGCAGCCGGGTGAATACCGCGCGCGAATAGTCCTGGCATTTTCGGGAACTCGCTTTGCAACCACGGACCAAGGCGAGAGCGTTCGGGTTCGCCGATTTGCTGCGGGTTGATCGTGCCTGTCGTGCCCGCGAGGACGAGGGCTTTCAGTTCGCGGGGCTGGGTGAGCGCGTATTCGATTGCGGTCCAGCCGCCCATCGACTGGGCCACGACACGCACGTCGTCGAGTTCGAGATGAATGATGAGCGCCGCGAGGTCGGCGGCGTAGTCTTTCGGGTCGGGTCCGCCCGCGATGGCCGACGATGGCGCGAAGCCGCGATGGGCGAAGGTCACGCACGTGAAATGCGGCGCGAAGTGCGCGACCTGCTGAAACCACGAGAGGTGATTCCCGCCGAGACCGTGGGCGAAGACGATGGCGGGTCCAGTGCCCGTGACTTCGTAGTGGATATTGCAGCCGGGACGATCCAGCGTGCCGAGGCGGCGTAATAATTGCATGATGTGCTTTCCGTACCCGCTCCCCGATGAGCTGGGAGCAGTTTTAGCAGTCGCCTGCTCCGGATCAACCCCAGGCGGTTAGAACAGCGCGTGCAGTGGTGCGGTGAAACTGGGCGAGCTCTGCCGTCGAAAGTGTTGCACCTTCTATGAAAAGCACGATGATGATCTTGCTGCCGTTCTTGTGGGTGGCGAGACCTGCGTCGTTGAAGGCGGCGGTTGTGCCTGCAATCGTGCGACTTTGGCCGCCGCGGTGGGCAAAGGTCCAGCCCGGCAACATGCCGCCGTTGAGACGATCTTCTCCGGTTTTGGTGCGGCGCATGAGATCGAGCACGAAGGTCACGTGGCGCAGCTCGAGCAAATGGCCGCTCAGCAATTTGAAGAGCAGCGATGCTATGCCTCGCGGGCTCGCGGTGTCGCGGGCATCGCGCAAGAAAAGTTCGAGCGCCTTCTTCTGCTTTGCTTCATCCAGGGATTGAATCGCTGTTTCGAAAGCAAATTGGTTTGCGTAGGCGGGGTCCGGTGTGAGGCCGAGGGCTTGCGGTTGAAGATCGCGTTCGTAGCGATCGATGCGCACGCCTTCCAGGCCGATGGCGTTGATCACCGACTGAATCCTGGCTGGACCGCCGCCGAGTTTCAGCAACGCATCGGTTGCCGTGTTGTCGCTGTTGAGGAGGATGTGATCAATCAATTGACTTGCAGTAAATTGCGTCGGCCTCGCGCGAAGTTTTTCTGCCAGCGGTGAGCGGCCGGGCGAGATATCGGCTTCGGTGAGAAGTACCTTCCTGTCCATGCTGGCAGTACCGTCCTGAACCATTTGCAGGTAAGCAACAGCGATTGGCAACTTGCAGATACTTTGCATGGGGAACAGTTCGCCGCCGCGTATGGAGGCCGCGCGCCCTCTGGACAGGTCGACGGCGGCGAAGCCTATTTTGGCGAGACCCGCTTCGGTGGCGAGAGCCGATATTTTTGTTTCGAGCGCAATGTCGGGGGTGCCCAGTTTGGCGACGTCTTGCGCGTTCGCGCCTATGGTGCCGGCGGCGCGCGACGATTGGGGTACAATTGCCAATGCGGTTGAAGCTGCGAGAAATTCGCGCCTGCAGAGTTTCAAGGTCACGGTCGGTGGCTCCTCAGACCCGCTCTTTAGCGCATTTGGCGGTGGGCGTTGCGTGACGGAATAACGCGCTGGCGAATTTAGCTATCGCGGCAAGGCTTTTTCCGGCGGGGTATAGTCGCGTTTCTGGGCATGGGCGACGGCTTCGTAAGTTAGGGCGCCGCGGTGGATGTTGAGGCCCGCCAAAAGGTGAGTGCTGTCCTTGCAGGCCTTGATATAGCCCTTGTCGGCAAGCGCCAGTGTGAAGGGCAGTGTTGCGTTATTGAGGGCAAAGGTCGAGGTGCGGGCCACGGCGCCCGGCATATTGGCCACACAATAGTGGACGACGTCGCCGACTTTGTAAGTGGGTTGGGCGTGGGTTGTGGCGTGCGAAGTTTCAGAGCAACCGCCCTGGTCGATGGCAACGTCAACAATGACGGAACCTTTTCGCATGCGTTTGACCATCGATTCCGTGATGAGTTTCGGGGCGGCGGCACCCGGCAACAGCACGGCGCCGATGACGAGGTCGGCACTGAGGATTTGCTCTTCTATGGCATCGATGGTCGAATAGATGGTGTTGAGCATGGCGCCGAATTGCTGATCAAGTTCGGCCAGGCGCGGCAGGCTTCTGTCGATGACCGTGACATGCGCCTCGAGACCCATCGCCATGCGCGCGGCATTGGCGCCAACCACGCCACCGCCGATGATTACGACCTTTGCAGCGGGCACTCCGGGAACACCGCCAAGCAGCATGCCACGGCCGCCCTGCTCCATCTCCAAACAATGCGCACCGGCCTGGATCGACATGCGGCCCGCGACTTCGGACATGGGGGCTAGCAACGGCAGACCGCCGCGCGCGTCGGTGACGGTTTCATAGGCGATGGCTACGCAATCGGATTTCAGCAGGCCTTCGGTTTGTTCCGGGTCCGGCGCGAGATGGAGATAGGTGAACAATAATTGCCCGGCGCGTAGCATCTTGATTTCGGCGGGTTGCGGTTCCTTGACCTTGACGATCATCTCAGCCTTGGCGAATACATCGG
>VFKO01000559.1 GCA_009885515.1 Rhodobiaceae bacterium
GCGTCTCACCGGCGGGCGGCGTTCGAGGCGGCTGAATATTTGATGGATTATCTCAAAACAAAAGCACCGTTCTGGAAGCGGGAGTTGCGCCAGTCCGGAGAGTACTGGATTGAGGCGCGCAGCAGCGATGATGATGCGGCCGCGCGCTGGTCCAAGGGTTAGATTTTCATTTTGCCACGAACAAAGTTTGCGTAGTCGTCCATCAATGTGCGCGTTATGTTGCCGACTGTGAATTTCCACGGGCCAATTTCGCCAACGGGGGTCACTTCTGCGGCGGAGCCGGTGAGAAAGCATTCGCTGAACCCGGCGACGTCCGAGCTTTGAATGTATTTTTCCACTACGTCGATCTGGCGTGCGCGCGCGAGATCCATGACGGTTTGGCGCGTGATGCCATTGAGGAAGCAATCAGGCCAGGGCGTGAACAGTTTGTTGTCCTTGACGAAGAACATGTTGGCGCCGGTTGCTTCAGCGACCAGGCCGCGCCAGTCGTACATCATGGCGTCGGCATATCCTTTGGCTTCGGCCTCGTGTTTTGACAAAGTGCAGATCATGTACAGGCCCGCGGCTTTGGCCTGCCATGGCGTTGTGTCGGGCGCCGGGCGGCGCCAGCGCGAGATGTCGAGCCTGATGCCTTTTTCCTTGATCGCGGGGTCGAACATTGACGGCCAGGGCCAGACGGCAATCGCGACGTGAATTTTCGATTTCTGCGCGCTCACAGCCATTTGTTCGCTGCCGCGCCAGGCCACAGGGCGCATGTAGGCGTCATCGGCGCCTTGGGCTTCGACCACTTGCCTGCAGGCGTCGCTGATCTGTGATTCGGTGTAGGGGATTTCAAATCCCATCAAGCGCGCGGACTCAAACAGGCGGGCGGTGTGCTGTTCCAGTTTGAAGACTTTTCTGCCGTAAACGCGCTGGCCTTCAAAAATGGATGAACCGTAGTGCAGGCCGTGGGTCAGTACGTGTATTTTTGCTTCCCGCCACGGCACCAGTTTGCCGTCCATCCAGATGTGTCCATCGCGGTCATCGAAAGGAATTAGCGACATGGCGGGCTCCTGGAACTCGTTAAGCACAGAGTATAGCTTGCGAGCCGTGCACTGTGCACTCTATTGTGGCGCATATCTGCCATAGACAAGGTGCAGGACTCCAGCAGGCATTTTGATGAAATCTGCGGCCCCTCTTCTATATTTGCGGGAAGAAGAGCTTACCGATGGGGTTGAGCTCTTCTTTTTTGCCGGGCGCGATGTCGGGCAAGCCACGGATGCGCGGCTGCAGGAACTTGAACTTGGGCGGGCGCATGCGCGCGCTCTGCATTTTATTGCGCGTCACCCAGGGATGCCGGTTTCGGATCTTTTGAGTATTCTTGGTATAACCAAACAGTCGCTCGGCCGCGTTTTGAGAGATTTATTGAGGATTGGAGTTTTGACCCAAACCCAGGGAACCCGCGATAAGCGTCAACGGCTATTGCGGCTGACGGCAAAAGGCATGGAAGTGGCGGGCGATTTGGTTGCACTGCAGCGCGCCAGATTTGCCAAGGCGTACAAGGACGCTGGCCCCGAAGCTGTGGCAGGGTTCAGGCAGGTGCTATCGGGCTTGCTGGCGGATCAGGAACGGGCAGGGGTTATGCGCCTGATAGCGAAACGATGACACCAGATGTAAAAATTGAAAGTGAAAGTGAAAAGACCGTCCAGCATCTGCTGATCGTGGATGATGACACGCGCATTCGCACATTGTTGCAGCGGTTTCTCAGCGAAAGCGGCTACCGGGTTACGGCGGCCAAAGACGCTGCAGAGGCGCGTCAACTTATGGCAAGCCTGGATTTCGACTTTATCGTGCTTGACGTCATGATGCCGGGTGAAGACGGCTTTTCGCTGACGAAGTCCATTCGCGAGACATCGAGTGTGCCGATATTGTTGCTGACGGCGCGGGGGGAGTCGATCGACCGGATCGAAGGGTTGGAACGTGGTGCCGACGATTATTTGGCCAAGCCCTTTGAGCCACGTGAATTGCTGCTGCGGATTTCGACAATTTTGCGGCGTGCAGGACGGCCGGCCGAAGTGCTGCGGCAGATTGTTCATCTTGGCGCTTGCCGCTTTGATGCCGAGCGCGGTGAACTTACGCGAGAGGGAAAACCGGTCAAACTGACTTCGGCCGAGCTTCAATTGTTGCGGTTGCTGGGTGCAAACCCGGGGCAATCCTTTACGCGTTCAGATTTATCGCAACGGATGGGTGCGGTGCTGGAGCGGACGGTCGATGTGCAAATCACGCGACTGCGCCGCAAGATCGAGAATGATCCCAAATTGCCACTTTATCTGCAAACTGTTCGCGGCATTGGCTACGTGCTGATGCCAGATCGCGTGGGTTAGCGCTGTGTCAGGCGGATGGTTCAGGCGCTCAATGCCACGCGGATTGTTCGGCCGCTCGCTGATGATCATCGTGATGCCGGTGGTGATGGTGCAAGCGGTGGTGACGTATTTGCTGTTCGATCAGCAATGGGATTCAGTGACGATGCGAATCTCGCGCGCAGTTGCGGCGCAGATCGTGCTGTTCGTACAGAGTTACGAAACCCTGGGTGAGGAGCGCTTTGCAGCGGAGGCTGTGCGGCTGCGAGAAACGTCGTTCGGGTTGGTGCCTGTGGTGAAGCAGGGCGAAAAAATACCTGAAACCGATTCACCGGCCTATGATGTCCTGAAGAGAGTGTTCGTCAGGGAATTGTCGTCGCGGATTGAGCGTCCGGTCTGGATCGATTCGACTACGCTGGAAGATCACGTCGATATCCGGGTCCAATTGGACGGCGCCGTGATGCACGTCATGGCGGAGCGCAAACGGGTCATGTCGACCAATACTCATGTCTGGGTCGGCTGGATGATTGCCACGTCTTTGGTGTTCTTGAGCGTGGCGATTATATTTCTGCGCAATCAAATCAGACCGATCGAACGGTTGGCGGATGCGGCGGAAGCGTTTGGCAAGGGACGGGATGCGCCGGACTTCAGGCCATCTGGCGCTACGGAGGTCAGACGCGCGTCGCTCGCCTTTATCGACATGCGAGAGCGCATTTCGCGGTTCGTCCAGCAGCGGACTGACATGCTGGCGGGCGTCAGCCATGATTTGCGGACGCCGTTGACGCGGATGAAGCTTGAACTCGCGATGATGAAAGACGACACGTCAATTCAAGCGCTTAAGGGCGATCTTGAAGAGATGGAGCATATGCTTGAAGAGTATCTGGCCTTTGCGCGCGGACAGGCGGGGGAGGGGGCTACCGACACGGATATCTCGCAGTTGTTGCGCGATGTTGCGGTCAACGCTCAGCGCAAGGCTGATGCCAAAATGCCCTTGAAGACATTAACTTTGACTGCGCCTGAAGGGGTGGCCCTGGAAGTCAGGCCCAATGCGCTCAGGCGTTGCGTGGTGAATTTGGTTGAAAATGCCATGCGTCATGGGACCAAGGTGCAACTCAGCGCGGTGCTGCATGGAGATGTTGTGGAGATTGCTGTTGACGACGACGGCCCCGGAATACCGGAGGCGCGCCGGGAAGAAGCGTTTCGCCCGTTTCATCGTCTGGACAGCGGACGTTCGCTCGCAACTGGCGGTGCAGGGTTGGGGTTGGCAATCGCGCGCGATATCGCCCGGGGACATGGAGGCGATATCATTCTTGAGGACAGCAAGCTGGGTGGCTTGCGGGCGATGATCCGTTTGCCGGTTTAGTGATGCTATTTTTTTGGACTCGAAATGCTTTCAGCGAGTTCCTGCATCTCGGATATGGACTCTTTTGCGCGATCCTGGATGACTTTGAAGGCCTCGCTGTTGGCACTGATCGTCAAGTCGGCAAGTTCTTTCATGTGCATCAAGGCGCGGCCAATCGTTTTTTCAACCAGTTCAGCCTGTGTTTTCGGAAGGTCTTTTTCGTCGTTGGCCTTCATCAAGCCGGTGGCTGCGTCTTGAATTGATTGCATCGTTTCGCTGAGAATCTCGGTCTGACGGCGCATCAGGTTTTGATAACCTTCGGCCGCTTTCTGGTTGGCTTTGACCAGCGCATCAAAGTTCTTTTTTTGACTTTCCATCAGCGACGATGTGTTTACGCCCGGTACGTTAAAACGGTCCCAGAAACTTTGATCAAAGTTCGGCCACTTGAAATCGAATTCGAGGAATGGGGATTTGTTGGTCATGGTGGTGTCTCCTTGCATGCCACCGCCAGCATGGCCCCCCTGATTCAGAGCGTCAATCCGTGTCCGCCGTTTCCTCAGACTTATTAGCTTGCCGGAGAGCGCTCACCCATTCTTCCATTGTTCGCATGCGCCGGTCGACGTGAGCCATGGTTTTAGCCAAATCGTCGCCGTCGTTGAGCCACACGCCCAGTGTTTCAGCCAAGAGCAGCCCTATTGCGCGCGTGACGAAGAATCCTTCCCAGCCGGTGCTGGGCAGGGCCGCGCAATCGGCGATCCATTGGGCGCTGCGCATGGTGGCAGGAATCAGGTCAATGATCTCGCCGAGGTTGCCGACACTTTCGTTGTGGATGATGCGCAGGGCCGGACGCATCGGTGCCAGGCCTTCAAACCAATTGAGGATGGCATCGAAAGCGCGGTCGCGGGCGGGCGAGCCTTTGTCGGGTTCATCCGCGCGCTCCAAAAGTGCGATGTCGGTGCGCTTTGCCATCAGGGACAACAATGCACGTTTGTCCGGGCACATTTCGTACATGGTTTGCGGAGGAATTTTTGCTTTGCGCGCCATAGCGGTCAGCGAAAGTGCAGCCCAGCCCTGCTCTTCAATTGCCGCCAGGGCTGCTGTCACAAGTTTGTCTTCGGGAGAGGTTTTTGCCGCCATGATTGCGCTATTCGATCCTTGCCAATTCGGTCGCGCGCAGGGTTGCGGCTTCAATCGCATCACCAATGAGCCGTTCAAACAGCGATTCGCTCATGAGTACATTGAGTGCGGCTTGCGTTGTGCCGCCCGGACTTGTGACCGATTTGCGAAGGCTGGCTGGCTCAATTTTGGTTGCTGAAAGCATGGCGGCTGCTCCTTCGATGGTTTTGCGAGCCAGCACTTGGGCGACGGTGGGAGGCAGACCCATGCGCTGCGCTGCCGCTGCCAGAGATTCTGTGAGTAAAAAAGCATAAGCCGGTCCCGAACCCGACACTGCGGTCACGGCATTCAGTTGGTTTTCGTCGTCAAGCCAAATCAGGTCACCGACCGCCTTGAGCAATTGTTCTGCCAGTTTTTTCTGAGCGGGCTTGATGGTGGACGGGGTGAAAGCGGCTGTAATGCCTTTGCCGATTGACGCTGGCAAGTTCGGCATCGAACGAACGAGCGCTGCTGGTGTATTGAGCCAATGGTTCAAGCGTTGGATTGTGGTTCCGGCAGCGATCGAAATGACGAGAGCATTTTGCGCTGCGTCGGCGTAGGCAGGAGCAATTGATGCCATCAGTTGTGGTTTGACAGCCAAGATAAGGGCCTGCGGATTGGTGCCGTCTATGGCTCGTGCATTTTTTGCGACAAGCGCGCCCATTTTGCGAAACGCATTAGCGGCGGCTGGCGTTAGCGCGGGGTCGATCAGCACCAAACGGTTGCCCAAACCAGCGGCTGCAAGGCCGCGGGCAAAGGCGCTGCCCATGTGGCCAGCACCAACAATGACTATCGGCCGTGCTTTTTGGTCCGACTGCTGGGTTTCAACTTTGATTTTCAGGCGCTGCCTTGACACTGGTATACAACCGCCGCTGCTGCTTCTGCTGCTGACTTTCCAGCCCAAATGACAAATTGGAAAGCCGAATAATAGCGATCGCAGGCTTCCAACGCGGCGTCAATCATGCCCTCGCACTGCTCGGGTGTGCCCATCGAATTGCGCAATAATAGTCCATGACGATAGGTGATTTGGCCGCTGTCGGGCCACATTTCGAAATGCCCGAGCCCAAGTTGTTCGTTGATCATATTGATGAGGGCTGCGACTTCCGCCCGCTTGGCGCGAGGTACTTTGACTTCAAGCTGGGCTAACAATTGAAGTGTTTCAACATTCGAACGCCAACTAAACGATAGATGGTGGTCTTCGGCTTGGCCTGGGAACGAAAGATGCATCTCATCTTCGCCCGCGCGGTCGAACAACCATTCGTTTTGGGCGGCAAGTTGCTCGACCAAATCCAGTGGATTGTCGTTGGTTACAGAAGTATGGACTTGCGGTGTACTCATATCAACTTTTCTGCCTTTCCAGACCTCTCAGAGTCAGCCCGCCGCCGGGGTGGGCCGGCGGCGGTGACATGCGAGGGCAAAATAGCAAGGGTACGCAGGCAGGTGTTCCGGACTTGGATTAACAAACGCTCCACATCTAGTAGTCCGACGCGAAGCACCTCCCATGCATAGGAGCGTGCACTAAAGGTTGAATCGAGCGCAAGAGTCCTCCTGTGGGATGACTCATTCTTCATGTGGACTGTGTCACCGATGTTATTTCTGTCTTGGGGATCACCTGCGGATAGGTTGGATTCGTGGGGTGTGAATCATTTTTTTTTCACAGGCGAGTGCCCGCCAACTCGAATCTTACGAGTCTTTCATGCAAGCGCTCAACTTCCATGCGAGCACTCATCGCAATGGTTTTGATCGCTTCAAGCAAATCGCCAGGAACGAGATCGAGATCGTTCACCAGTCTTTTGGTCTGTGATTCGATCAGTGTGACGACTTCGTTGCGTACGCTTTTGCGGCGTCGACGGCGGCTTGACATGAAGTCCGCCGTCACCCCAAGTCTCGCCTTGGATTTTAAGGCTTTGCGCTATGTTCTCGATTTCCTTTCCGAGCATCGATCCTGTTCTTATCCAGGTGGGTCCGCTCGCCATTCGTTGGTATGCGCTGGCTTACATCGCGGGGCTCTTGGGAGCCTGGTGGTACATTTTAAGGCTGTTACGCAGCGAATCGCTTTGGTTAAAGCTGCCCTTTCAGGGCAAAGCGCAAGCCAGCACCGACCAGATCGGTGATTTGTTCGTTTGGGCAGCCCTTGGGGTGATCCTTGGCGGCCGATTTGGCTATGTACTGTTTTATGGTTTGATTTATGAGACCGACTATTTCGTGGCCGCACCGTGGCGGATTTTTTTCGCTTGGGAAGGGGGGATGTCGTTTCATGGCGGCGCAATTGGCGTAGTCTTGGCGATCATTTTTTTTGCGCGCCGTCGCAATCTGGACATTGTGGCACTTGGCGATTTGGTGGCGGCGGGGGCACCCATCGGGTTGTTTTTCGGACGTCTTGCAAATTTCATCAATGGCGAATTGTGGGGCAAGCCGAGCGACGTAGCCTGGGCGATGGTTTTTCCACACGCACCAACGATTGAGGGCCTTGGCAATGTGCCTCGCCATCCCAGCCAACTCTATGAAGCGGTACTTGAAGGATTGGTGCTGTTCATCGTGCTGCACATCCTCGTGCACAGGTTCAATGCTTTTCGCCGCCCTGGATTGACGATCGCGGCGTTTTGGGCCGGGTATGGGTTTTTCAGAATTGCCGTTGAAGTTTTCTTTCGTGATTCCGATCAGCTGGTGTTTGGCGGTGTGCTGACGATGGGTTCGCTGTTGTCGGTCTTTATGTTTGTGTTTGCAGGGTTTTTCTTCTGGTATTCGCTCTTTCGCAAGGGGCCCGCACTGTTGACGCAATGAACACTGTGGCAGCGCATATCAGGTCGATCATTGAAAGTGATGGACCGATTTCAATCGCCGAGTTCATGCGAATTGCGCTGACCGGGCGCGCCGACAGCTATTACATGCGATCAGATCCCATTGGTTTGTACGGCGATTTCATTACCGCTCCGGAGATTTCGCAGGTCTTTGGCGAGTGCATCGGGCTGTGGTGTGTGGATGTCTGGAGCAAGCTCGGGTCGCCCGCAGCCTTTACACTTGTTGAGCTTGGTCCTGGCCGTGGGACGCTGATGAGGGATGTGCTGCGCGCTGCGCGGGTCGCGCCGGATTTTTTGACAGCGGCGACAATTGCTTTGGTCGAGGTCAGTCCGGCGCTGCGCAATCTGCAAGCAGCACTGCTGCGAGCTGACGGCTTACCAACAGTTCGCTGGTACAATGGTTTTCAAGACATCGATGTGATCGGGCCACTGATTGTGATCGCGAATGAATTTTTCGATGCACTTCCCGTTGCGCAATTTGTGAAAGGGCACGAGGGGTGGACCTTGCGCACAGTTGGTTTGAATGACGCCGGTGAACTTATGTTGGGCACGCAGCCAGACGCTCAGGCGTCTGTTTGTGTTCCGGTTAGCCTGTTGGATGCGCCCTTTGGCTCCACTTTTGAACACTCTATCGAGCGCGAGAACGTGGCACGCGCGATAGCGAGGGTGATCCAGAATGAAGGGGGCGGCACCCTGGTTTTCGACTATGGCTTTGAAGGTCCGGCGCTTGGCGATACGCTCCAGGCTGTAAAAGGGCATAGATACGCGGGCATTCTCATGGAGCCTGGCATGGCTGATTTGACATCTCACGTCGATTTTACCGCGCTCGCGGAAGCGTTTGCGGGCGGCGGCGCCTGTGTGTCAAAAATTTCGACGCAGGCAGGTTTTTTGACGCAAATGGGTGCGGTTGAGCGAACGCAAATTCTTAAACGATTGGCGAGCGAACAACAGAAGGCGCAGCTTGAGTCTGCGCTTAAAAGGTTGACCTCGGCCGATGCGATGGGCACCTTGTTCAAGGTGCTGTGCGCCGTCTCTTCTCAGGCGATTCAGCCAGCGGGTTTTGAGGCCGAATGAAGCCGTTGCAATCATCTTCCCTGTGCGGATCACAGCGTGCCGTTCACGGATATTTTGGGCGTCAAGGCGGTGTTTCCAGTGGGCTTTTTGCGTCGCTCAATTGCGGATATGGATCGGGAGACGACAGATCGTGCGTGCGTGAAAACCGCGAACGGATCGCACGTTGGTTCGGAACGGGTCTGGGGTTCAGAACGGGTCTGGGGTTCGGAACGGGTGAGGCGGGGCTGCTGACAGTCTACCAAACTCACAGTGCCCAGGCCGTGCACGTTCAGGGGCCTTGGTCGCCTGAAGATGCCCCTAAAGCTGATGCAATGGTCACGACGGAGGCTGGTGTTGCGCTGGGGATTCTTACTGCCGATTGCGCGCCGGTACTGTTGTCGGATGAAGCTGCGGGTGTAGTTGGCGCGGCGCACGCCGGTTGGAAGGGCGCCTTGGATGGGGTGCTTGAATCTGCGGTCGAATTGATGGAACGGTTGGGCGCCGTTCGATCGCGAATACGGGCGGCAATTGGTCCATGTATTGGGCAGCATTCGTATGAAGTTGGACCTGAGTTTTTTGAACGATTTGAAAGGGCCGCGCCCGGCAATCACAAATATTTTGTGTCCGCTGCGCGCGAGAGGCACAAATTGTTCGACTTGCCGGGCTACGTCGCGAACCGGTTGACGGCTTCAGGGATCGTAGATGTGGATCGAATGGGGTTGTGCACTTATGCCAACGAAGAGGATTATTTTTCCTATCGCCGGTCGACGCACCGGGGCGAGGCAGATTATGGGCGCAATCTGTCTGCGATCATGCTGGTGCCGCGATGAAATTGTACCAAGCCGTTTTATCGCTGGTATCGGTTCTGATTCTTCCTGGTTGTGCGGCGGTTACGGAACCTTTCGGACTTGAAGATCCGTTCGCGATTGAACGGCCGTTTGAGGGTTTTGCCAGAAATGAGGCGATGCTCAGTCCGTCGTTTGATCTTGCTACGATCATCATTGAGGCGCCAAAGGGGCTCAATGGCACGTTCGCTGCTACCTTGCGAGACCGGATCATCGGAGTACTTCAAGCGCGCGATATTCCCGCTCTGTCTGAAACCCGCATGCGGACCTGGGTGCTGAAGGGGCGAGCAGCCAACGTGATGTCCAGTGAAGCAGGCGATAGCCGGCGGCGCATTGTTGTTTGGCGCCTGTTTGATCCAGACCGTGTGCCAAAAGGTCAATTCTCCACCATTTTTCAGGGAGAGAACGCCGCAACAGTAGAGCCGAGATTGTCCGTTCTTGCTGAACAAATAGCAGACAAGATCGGCCCGCTGTCCCATCCGCAGCAAGTGCCAAGTGAGACTGCCAAGGTGGTGGCCGACAACCCTATTTTTTGGATTGGCGCCATCAAGGGTGCGCCTGGTGATGGAAATGCGGCGCTCGCCCAGGCTCTTCAAAGTGCGTTGCCTCTGCAGGGGATGCGCGTTGCCAGTGTTCAGGCGAATGCGGCGTGGCATGTCGAATGTGCGGTCGCGATTCAGGTCAAATCAGCGTCGGAGGAGATCGTTGTGCTGCGATGGCGCCTGCTCGACAAGGCTGGCAAAGAGGTTGGAATACTCACGCAGGAGAACCCGGTTCCGCGCGGCAGGCTGAACAAGCCCTGGCGGGAAATCGCGGGATTTGCCGGAGAAGCGGCGGCGGCAGGCTTTCGAAAGATTGTTCAACAGGTTACGCGCGGTAAGGCGAGCTAAGCGGCATTGCAAGGCGAGGGAGGCGTTGGTACAAGCCGCCGCGAGCTGAAGGATATCGCGCGACATGAAACTTCTTGCCGGTAACAGTAATCACCCGCTCGCCAATGAAATCGGCGAATATCTGAAAGTGCCGTTGACGAAAGCGGTGGTGCGCCGGTTTGCGGATATGGAAGTTTTTGTCGAGATCCAGGAAAACGTGCGTGGCGAGGACGTGTTTGTCATTCAATCAACGTCTTATCCCGCCAATGACCATTTGATGGAGCTGTTGATTTGTATCGATGCGCTGCGCCGGTCATCAGCCAAGCGGATCACCGCTGTTATCCCCTATTTCGGTTATGCACGTCAGGATCGCAAGCCCGGTCCACGAACGCCAATTTCGGCAAAGCTGGTCGCCAACATCATCACGCAAGCTGGTGCTGGGCGCGTGCTGACGCTTGATCTGCACGCAGGTCAGATCCAGGGGTTCTTCGACATTCCGACCGATAATCTCATTGCTGCACCCGTGTTTGAATCGGATATCAAGAAAGAATTCGACGGCGAACGTTTGATGGTGATTTCACCTGACGTCGGGGGCGTGGTGCGCGCAAGAGCCTTGGCGCGGCGGCTCGATGCCGATCTTGCAATCGTGGACAAGCGGCGCGAGCGCGCCGGCGATTCTGAAGTCATGAACATCATCGGCGATGTGAATGGACGCACCTGCATCATGATCGACGACATCGTCGATTCTGCGGGAACCTTGTGCAATGCCGCTGAAGCGTTGATGAACAAGGGTGCGAAGGCGACCTTTGGCTATATCACGCACGGGGTGTTGTCTGGGGGGGCCGTCGCGCGGGTCAAAGGTTCGGCTCTGAAGGAACTTGTGATCACAGACTCGATTGCGCCTACAAATGCTGTGCGAAACTGCACGAACATCAGGATCATTCCGACCGCGCCGCTTTTGGGCGAAGCGATCCGGCGCATTGCAGAAGAACGGTCGGTTTCCAGCCTTTTTGACTGACGATCCGGACGATTTGCCTTCCGAACCCAGTTCGTATAAATCCGGCGCCTCTCTCCGATCACCGGATTGAACAGGATAAGAGGCCTTGGCGCCTCTGAAAGGGTTCACGACAATGACGAAAACCGCCACTCAAACCATCACCATTCCAGCCAAGTCACGTCAAGGCACGGGGACTGGTTCCGCGCGTGCGGTGCGCCGCGAAGGCGATATTCCGGGCGTTCTCTATGGTGAAGGCGGCGGCGCTTCGCGCCCGATCCGTATTTCTTATCGCGACATCGAGAAGCCCTATCAAACAGGCCGCTTTACCTCGACGCTGTTCACGCTCGATCTTGAAGGCGAGAAAATGCGCGTTATTCCGCGCGAAGTGCAGGTCGATCCCGTGACCGAACGGCCTATTCATGCGGACTTTCAGAAATTGGTCGCCGGTGCACGCATCCGGTTGTTCATTCCCGTACATTTCAACAATCACGTTGACTCGCCGGGGTTGAAGCGCGGCGGTGTGTTGAACATCGTGCGTCACGAGATTGAATTTTCGTGCATGTCAGAACACATCCCTCAGTTCATCGAAGCCGATTTGACGGGCATGGACATCGGGGACAGTTTGCATATTTCGGCCATCAAGCTGACCGAGGGTCTTATTCCCGTGATTCGCAATCGCGACTTTACGATCGCGACGGTTGCGGCACCGTCGGCATTTGCCGATGTGGAAGTCAAACCAACGACAGCGGCAGAAGGTGAGGCGCCGGCAGCGGGCGCTGCACCGGCGGCTGGTGGTGCAGCTCCTGCGGCGGCGGCTGGCGGCAAAGCGCCGGCGGCTGGTGCGAAGGGTGCACCGGCAAAAGCAGCTCCGGCCAAGGCGCCTGCCAAGGGCGACAAGAAGTAAGCACTTGCTTCCCACGCTTGCGGCGGCCGCCAACATCACTTGGCGGCCGTTTGCGCGTTTGAGAGGATTCTAATTCAGGTCTGAACATGTTGTTGCTCGTTGGTCTCGGCAATCCGGGCGAGACCTATCAAAATCATCGCCACAATATCGGGTTCATGGCGGTAGATGCGATTGCCGGCGCGCATGGCTTCGCACCTGCACGCCTTCGATTTCGCGCTCATGTACGTGAGGGCGTGCTCAAGGGAAAATTGGGCGGCGTCAAGACGCTCATTCTCAAGCCAATGACGTTCATGAATGAAAGCGGCATGGCGGTGCAGGAAGCGGCGGCTTTTCACAAAGTGCCGCTTGACCGGATTTTCGTCGTTTATGACGAACTGGATCTGGCGGCGGGAAAGGTTCGCGTTAAACGCGACGGAGGCAATGCGGGGCACAACGGCTTGCGTTCGATCTCAAGCCACGTTGGCAATGAGTTCTGGCGGGTCCGGCTTGGGATTGGACATCCTGGCGAGAAAGAACGCGTGACGGGTCACGTGCTTGGGAACTTTACAAAGAGCGAACGCACTTGGCTTGAGCCGTTGCTCAATGCGGTTGCGGATGCCGCGCCCTATCTTGCGGATGGAGACGACGGCGGTTTCATGAATCGGGTGACGGTATTGACGGTGCCTCAAAAAGCGCCAAAACCTAAACCCAAAGACAGCGCGCCACTCGGAAAGACAGAGGAATAGATTTCATGGGTTTCAAATGTGGCATCGTTGGTTTGCCTAATGTCGGAAAGTCGACTTTGTTCAATGCGCTGACGCAGACGGCTGCGGCGCAGGCGGCAAATTATCCGTTCTGCACGATCGAACCCAATGTTGGTGAAGTCGCCGTGCCGGACCCGCGGCTCGACATATTGGCGCGGATCGGAAAGTCCGCACAAATCATCCCGACGCGGCTGACGTTTGTCGATATCGCCGGACTGGTGCGCGGCGCTTCCAAAGGCGAGGGGTTGGGCAATCAGTTCCTGTCGCATATCCGTGAAGTTGATGCTGTTGCTTATGTGCTGCGCTGTTTTGAAGACGGCGACGTGACCCATGTCGAAAACCGCATTGATCCCTTTGCGGACGCCGAAACAGTCGAAACTGAATTGATGCTGGCCGACCTTGACAGTCTGGAGCGGCGGGTGGGACCGGCTGAAAAGAAGGCCAAGCAAGGCGACAAGGATGCCAAGGCTCAAGCCGACGTTATGAATGCGGCGTTGATTAACTTGCGTGCGGGCAATCCGGCGCGGCTTACGAAACTCAGCGACGAGCAACGGCCGGTGTTCGCGCAGCTTGGGCTCTTGACGGCAAAGCCGGTTGTCTACGTGGCAAACGTCGATGAGGGATCGGCGGCAACCGGCAACGCGTATTCCAAGCGCGTAGAGGAGCGCGCGAAGGCCGAGGGCGCCGCGTTTGTCGTGATCTCGGCGAAGATCGAGTCCGAGATTGCGCAATTGGCAGCGGCAGAGCGCGATGATTTTCTTTCAACGCTCGGGCTTGAGGAGCCGGGTTTGAACCGCTTGATCCGGGCCGGATATTCGCTGCTGCATTTGATCACGTTCTTTACAATCGGTCCGAAGGAAGCGCGAGCCTGGACGGTGCATAAGGGCGAACGCGGTCCGCAGGCGGCGGGCGTGATCCACACTGATTTCGAGAAAGGCTATATCCGCGCCGAAACGATTGCCTATGCGGACTATGTGGCCAACAACGGCGAGGCTGGTGCCAAAGACGC
>VFKO01000131.1 GCA_009885515.1 Rhodobiaceae bacterium
CTACTGAAAATTGCCCCAGAGACCGCCCCCAGATGTACCCCCCGATACAAAGGGGTGCGGTGCGTCTATCAATGTGCGGGACGCTGCGTTTTCACAATGGTTTACGGATAGATTCTAGTGTCCTTCGTGCAACATAAGCCTGAAAATTGGTGTGAACCGTATGCCTGCAACCAACATCTTGTAGCGGATATGACGGTGGGTACGAACAGTATTACCGTCTTGTAACACCTGCCAAAGCGAGGTGATGGCCTGCGTCGGTGAGCATGGTTTCACCGGTGATGTGGCGTGCACCTTCGCCGCAGAAAAAGGCGACGACCTCGGCGATATCTTCGGGTGTGCCGGCGCGGTGAAGCGGGGCGGCGTTGACGTTGTGCTCGACGATGCGCGCGTAGGTTTCGGGACCGAAGCGTTCGCTGAACCAGCGCGTGCCGACAAAGCCGGGGCACACGGCGTTGACCCGGATCTCAGGCGCAAGCGAGCGGGCGAGTGACTTGGTCAGCGTATTGAGCGCGCCCTTCGATGCCGCATAGGCGACCGATGAGCCAACGCCCAAGACCCCTGCAATCGACGAGACGTTGACGACGCGGCCGAACTGCGAGGCTTTCAAGTGCGGGGCACAGGCGCGGATCATCTGATAGGCGCCAATGACGTTGACCTTGTAGATGTTGATGAAGTCGTCACCGCTCAGTGCTTCCAAATCGGAGTGGTCGGCAAACACTGTGGTCCCGGCATTGTTGACCAATATGTCGATGCGCCCCCAGCGGTCATGCGCGAGCTTGGCGATGCGGCGGCAGTCGGCGTCGTTTGAGACGTCGCCCTGGCACAGGATCCCGTCGACATCTCTGGCTTTGACGAGGGCCAGCGTATCCTCGGCGTCCTTCACGCTTTTCGTGCAGTTGACAACAATGCGGGCGCCAAGACCGGCGAGCTTCACTGCGACAGCGGCGCCGATGCCGGTGGCCGAGCCGGTGACGACGGCCACTTGGTCTTTGAGCTGCATGGTGGCTGTTCCTGTTGAGTGGTTGAGGTGCGTGAGTCTGCGTCCGCCTTATACCAAAAGGTGGAGGTTGTGACTCCTGTTATCATCCAGAGATGCCCCCTTCGCCTCACTACGCTCGGCATGCACATAAATATTCGCTCAGTTCCGCATTTTTAAAAGCTCTGTCACCCCGTGCGCGGGTCGCAGCATCCTTCATGCTGCGCCGCAGACACGGGGCGCCCATACGAGGTGCGGGGCAAGGCACTTGTGGACCCAGGCACTGATTTTTGACGGTGCACCCGGGTGGGTCCCGCATCAGCGCAGCAGCACAAGAGTGCTGCAGCGCGCGCGGGATGACATCGCTTTTTGAATTGGAGATGTGTGCATCCAGTAGCGCTTGCGGGGGCTGATTGCACTTATCGGCCGTGAAAGTGCGGTGTGCGTTTTTCGAGGAAGGCACTGCGGCCTTCGCGATAGTCTTCGCTTGTCGTGCAAGCGGCGACACTTTCGTCAGCGGCGGCGCGCGAAGCGGCGTCGGCTTGCAGGATGGCTTGAATGGTCAGCTTGGACGATGCCATCGACAGTGGTGCGTTTGCGGCGATCGCGGAAGTGTAGCGCGTGACAAAACTTTCGTAGTCCTCGGCTGGAGCTATTTGATGGATCAGTCCTTGCGTCAGTGCTTCAGCGGCCGAATAGACGCGCGCTGTGACCAACATCTCGGTGGCCATGGAGGCGCCAAGCTTGTCAACCAGGGCCGCCGTGCCGTCATAGCCGTAGGCGATGCCGAGCCTGGCAGCAGGGATGCAAAAGCGTGCATTTGGCGAGGCAATCCTGAGGTCGCAGGCAATGGCGATGGCGACACCGCCGCCAAAACATATCCCGCGAATGGCGGCGACGACGGGCTTGCAGCAGTGGATGATCGACGACGCTGCGGCGCGGGTTGCGTCGTCGTAGAGCTTTGTGGTTTCTGCGCTGGCGCGGTTGGCCTCAAACTCCGATATGTCGGCGCCGGCAGAGAAGGCTTCGGTGCCCGCGCCGGTTATGACGATGCAGCGTATGGCCGCGTCGTGCTCGAATTTTTTGATGAGTTCGGGAATGCCTTGCCACATGTCAAGGCTGAGCGCATTGCGCCGTTCGGGGGCGTTGAGTACGAGAGTGCCAACGGGGCCGCGTTGTTCGGTGATGAGTTTTGGGGTCATGGATTCAGCCTACCGGCGTATTGAGTGCCGCTCAACCGCGAAAGAGGCTCTGGGAGCGCGCTCACGCGGCGGCAAGCGGGCGGCCTGGCTTGCGCGGGCGGTAGTGCGCAGCGATCACATGGGGATCGTTGATCATGGCGCGGCAGGCGATGGCGACAGCGGACGAGATTGCGTGGCCGTTTCGATAATTCTTGATCGTACCCAAGGTCAGGCCCAGGGCGTCCGCCGCCTCTTGATTGGAAAGACTAAACGCGGCTTGCCATGCACGAAACGATTCGGCGTCGAAATTTAGCTGTTCGCCAGAAATGCGGCGCAAGGTTTGCGCCGACACGTCGAGCCCGTTGGGCCAGCCGACGCCCGCACCCCAATCGATCAATTTCACCTTGGCGAAAGTCACCGCGACTTCCAGAGGGGCCAGCGACTTCGAGCGCGCAATCAATCCCGTCAGATCGCAGAGGCGTGTCTCACCGTCTCGCCAGACGAGCTTGAGTTTGCGACCCGGTAGCGCCTTCACGGATTTCAATCGCGGCAGACTTTCGCTCATCGGGGGTCTTGATCCTTTTTCAAACGGTGTGAAACTCGTTCCATTTTCTTGTCAACACTGCGCGGTTCTTCGCGGCCCAGGCCTGTGCCACACGCAATCTCGCCGGGGCCAGCGTTCCAGCCATGACGGTCGGCGTCGCGATTTCGATCACCATTTCTTGGGCCGGTGAAACGACATGAAAATGCGGCGGATTATGATCCTCGAAGTACATCGTGATCCGGAATCCGCCGAACTGCTTGATCGTTGGCATCCTGCCCTCATCATTTATAACATAGGTTAAAATTTAACCCAGGTCAATTTATGGACAGGAGGTGCTTTTGTGGCGTTTGATTTGTACCAAAATATAGTATATATTGGTATAACTCAAGGAGACCATGCCGTGGCGCGTAACACATCCATTTCTCTCGGCGATCATTTCGCCAGTTTCATCAGCACGCATGTGCAAGCCGGACGCTATGGCTCGGCCAGCGATGTGGTGCGTGCTGGACTGCGGCTGCTCGAAGAGCACGAAGCGAAATTGAAAGCGCTGCAAGACGCGCTGATCGCCGGAGAGCAATCCGGCCCGCCCGTCCAGTTCGACAACAAGGCGTTCTTGCGGCGGATGCGCGCAAAGCATGGCCGCTAGACGTTGATACAAACTTACGCCTGCTGCGGTCGCCGATCTTGAAGAGATACGTTCTCCATCAGAGTATAGACGTTGGCAGGCATTTGTGAATGCTCCGGCGATGAGAGTTGCAGCGCTGGCACTCGGTGCCATCCGAAGCGACGCTGAACCGCTCACTCCGCCGCAAGTGCCCGGCGCACAGCTCTTGGTTCCCGCGCAATGATGGTTAGAAGAATTCGCGCTGGCCCATGTGGCATACGACGCCCGATTTCCCATTGCTGAAGGGTTCGCAAACTGAATCCGAATCGAGCGGCAAACTGGGCCTGGGTTAGGCCCAAATTTTCACGAACCGATTTCACGTCCACATGCACGGGAACGTGGGCGACGCCCTTGGAGGTGTCACCGCGCGCGTAGGCTAGTGCCTGCCGCGCCCCAGCCAAGATTTTCTCGCCTGCCTTCGTCATCGGTTATTGCTCCTATTATAACTCTCTGCAATTGCCTTAAGGACTGTTTTTAATTCTGCCCGCTCGTTCGGACTCATGTCCGCCTTCTTACTCTTAGCGAAACACGCCAAAATAAAAACCGGCAAGCGGTGGTCCGCGTAGTAAGTGATGACGCGCGCGCCGCCGCGTTTGCCTTTACCCATTGCGCCCCAACGCAGCTTTCGTGCGCCGCCGGTTCCAGCAATCAGATCGCCTGCGTCCGGGGTTTCGGCGAGAAACAAGATCAGGTCCTCTCGCTCCGCCATGGTGAAAATGGTTTTGGCTTCTTCTACGAAGCTCTCCATTTCGACTACGGTGTGAAGCGGTTTGCGCATGACCGAATATACGCCATTGGCGCAGTTATGCAAGGTGCGTCGCTGGCGCAGAAGAAGTCGTGACGCACTTCGAGTTTGACTGGGACCCGGCCAAGGCCGTTTCAAATCTGGCCAAACCTTGCCCACCGCCTTTTGCTTGTTGTGCATACACATGTTGAGATATCCGATGATATCGTGGTGGTGCGGATCATTTCTGCACGGCCGCCGTCCAGGAGCGAACGAAGGCAATATGAGCAACGGCCAAACTGACGACACCATGAAAAACGAGTACGATTTCTCAACGGGAACCCGTGGCAAGTTCTTTGCCGAGGGCGCCACATACTCGCCGCCCGTGCACCTTGATCCCGAGGTTCTGAAATTTCTGCAAGCCAAAGCGCAGGCGCGCGGAACGACGCTGAACGCGCTCGTCAATCAATTGCTGAAAAAAGACATCCAGTTGATCGAGGCTGCGGGTTGAGCCTTCGTAGACTAACCGCGCTCGACGGTGCGAAGGCGGCGTCCGCGGCCGAGTTCGGCGATGCGGTCGCGCAGGCGGATGAAGGTGTTGGGCGGCAGATAGCCGAGGACCACGCTCGCCGCGCCTTGACCGGGCAGCGGCCGCAAGTCGGGACCGGGCCAGGTGAAGGCGTTGACTTCGGCTGCGATCATCCATTGCCGGCGGTCGTCGAGCCCGACGCGTTTGCAAGTCGCGGCGGGGATTTCGATTCCGTCGCGTGGGTCGTCGGGCTCGGCATGCGTGACCGGCGCAACGATGACGCGCAGGTGGTCGCCGTCCTGTTGGGTTGCGAGTACGACGACGACCGGGCGCGTCTTGCCGCCTTCTTCGCGGCCCGCTTTCGCATCGGTCTCCCACAGATATTCGTAGCGAATGATTTGCGCCGGTTTTGGCGCGGGGAACCCGGTCAAGGCGCCGGGTCTTCACCGGCGAACGCCTCGGACTCGGGCGCAGCACGAACGGCGGCGATGGCGTCGAGGTTGGCGTCGTTCAACTCTTCGACGCGCAGCGCCACGCGAGCGCGCGCCTGCAGGCGGCGGTACGCGGTGACCGACATGGCCACGATCGTGGGCTCACCGTTCGAGGTGATGGTCACGGGCTGCTCCAGCACCTGCCGTTGAAAAGCGGCCGGTTTGCGCTGCATTTCGACAGCCGAAATGCGGGCGGGCGGGAGTTCGGTTGGATCGACAGGTTTGTTACGCATAGTACGTAGATTACGCTTTCCAGCAGCCGAGTTCAAGCCTAATCGTATTAACCATTCGTTGGCCTGAGATAGCCGATGATCGCTGGGCGGTGCGTGGCTATCACACGCGTCTGCGGTTTCAGGATTGCCTGCCATGGTGGGGCACACGGATGGCGTAGGCCGCCCTCAGCGGCCGCGACCGTCCTTTATTTCCAGAGCGGTGCGCGCGTGAATTTTTAACATGTCCCCGTAATACAACCGTAATACAGTGTTTCCTTAATACAGGTAGCCAAAGCGCAGGCGCGCGGAACGACGCTGAACGCACTCGTCAACCAGTTGTTGAAAAAAGACATCGAGTTGATCGATGCGGCAAGTTGAGATTTCGCGGACGCGGGTCCTGACGGCGCAGCCCGCTCGTTACATCGTCGTCTGCGGTGAGTTTGCTTCGCGCGCAGCAATATGTATCAAGTCTCCGTATCCTTTCTTCTCTCGGCGATCACTTCGCCAGCTTCATCAGCACGCATGTGCAAGCCGGACGCTATGGCTCGGCCAGCGATGTGGTGCGTGCGGGGTTGCGGCTGCTCGAAGAGCACGAAGCGAAATTGAAAGCATTGCAAGACGCGCTGATCGCCGGGGAGCAATCCGGTCCGCCCGTCCGGTTCGACAACAAGGCGTTCTTGCGGCGGATGCGTGCAAAGCATGGCCGCTAGACGTTCCTACAAACTTACGCCTGCTGCGGTCGCCGATCTGGAAGAAATCTGGGTTTACACTTTCAAGACCTGGTCACTGGAACAGGCGGACAGTTATCACGGGACACTCATTGCCGCCTTCGAAGGACTGGCCGCAGGCGTGAAGAAGGGGCGTCCCGTTGAAATTCGCGAAGGCTATTTCAAATACGCCGCCGGATCGCATCTTGTGTTTTATCGTGCCTCGGGAGGAGGCATTGAGGTTATGCGCGTTCTTCAACAGAGTATGGATGTTGGCAGGCATTTGTGAATGCGTCCGGTCAGCGTTGGGTTGAATGTGTTCCGAAGGTTGCCATCATGGTCCGTGTACACGTCTGCCGCTTTTTGTGGGGATTGAGACAGGTCTTTCGTCAAAACCGGCTGTGAGGTGCTGAATAAGGAGGTTGTGCGGTTGGTGGCGAAGTCTGATACAAGTTAACGGCGCGTCGAGTGCGGGAACCCCTGTGTGATGAGCTTTGAGGTCATGGATAGCGTGGGTGTGAAGGAACTGAAGGTGCGCAGGCGCCGGCTGAGTCCGGATGAGAACCCCATCAGAATTGTGCTGATCCGCCACGGCAAGCCCGACATGGAGCGCAGCCGCTGGCTGTCGCACAAGAAGTTTCAAGACTTCATCGAGCAGTATGAACGGGCCGGGCTTGATCCGGACAATCTGCCTCCGGAGTGGCTGGTGACACTGGTACGGCAAGCGCGGCGGGTGTTTGCCTCGGACCGTCCCCGCGCCCGGGAAAGTGCACAGGCTGTTGCGCCTCACGCCGAGGTGCAGCACAGCCCGCTGTTCATGGAGGCGCAGCTGAAATCGCCGCGCCTGCCGGTGGTGCGGATGAAGCCTGCGGCTTGGGCGATCGTGGCGCGGCTGGCGTGGCATGCGGGGCATCACGGCGGCATTGAGGATTTCGGTGACGCCAAGGACCGCGCGATCAAGACCGTCGATATGTTGTCAGACGTCGCCCAGGAAGATGGCATTGCGGTGCTGGTGGCACATGGCTATTTCAACGCGATGGTCGGGCGCAACTTGAACAAGCGCGGCTGGAAGCGTTACGGCGGACGCCATCGCGCGAAGTTCTGGAACGCGGTGGTTTACGAGCGGCCGCTAGGTTGAGGGATAGTACGCCGCCACGCTTTCAAACGCTGGGCGGGGACGATCAACCAGTTGTTCAGCAGGGTTGCCGATATAAATGAAACCCGCGATGCGCTCTTGGGGTTTGAGGCTGAGTGCTTCACGAACAACGGGACTGTAGCTGTACCATTCCGTAATCCAGTTGGCAACGAAGCCCATGGCGTGGGCCGCGATGCACAAAGTCTGGCACGACGCTCCGGCTGAAAGGGTTTGCTCCCATTCCGGGATGGGAAGGTCTGAACGCACATGACTTATGGCTGCGATGACGACAGGGGCCCGCATCAGGCGGTTGCGCTCCTGGGCGATGCGCTCTGCATCGGCTTCAGGTTCGGTGGATCTGAGGGCCTTGACCAGTGTGTCGCCGAACTTGGCGCGGGCATCGTCTGCGAAAATAATGAAGCGCCAGGGCGTGAGTTTGCCGTGGTCGGGTACGCGGGTGGCGCAGGAAATCAGGGTGCGGATTTGATCGGGCGAGGGGCCTGGGCCGGTCATCCGTTTGGCCGAACCTGAACGGCGGCTTTGCAGCAATTCCAGGGTTTGCGAGGCGTAAACGTTTAGACAAAGTTCAGTCATTGCTGGGACTTTCGCGGTTAACCTGGCTATCCAAGTTTGCTTGAATGGCTGTGGGATCGGTACCATGTGTGCTAGTATGGCTCTTATGGAAAAGCGCTCAATGCCTGTTATTGCCGAAATGTTCGCGACCTGCGACCCGGTGTGGTCGGATCTGCGCGAGGAAGCTGTGCGCATGGCGGCCGCGGAACCGGCGCTCGCCAGTTTCGTGCACGCGACCATTCTCAATCACGAGCGACTGGAAGCGGCGCTGTCGTATCATTTAGCGCAGAAACTTGGGAATGATGATGTTGGCGCCATGCAGTTGCGGCAAGTGTTCGACCAAGCCTTTGCCGATGCGCCCAGCCTGGGCGACGACGTGCGCGCCGACCTTTCAGCGATATTCGAGCGCGATCCGGCGGTGAATACCTATGTTGAACCGTTTTTGTTTTTCAAGGGCTTTCACGCCCTTCAGGCTTACCGCGTGACGCATTGGCTTTGGCTGAAGGGACGCAAACCCATGGCCCTGCATTTCCAAAGCCGCATTTCTGAAGTGTTCAGCCTGGACGCACATCCGGCGGCGAGAATCGGCCGCGGTGTGATGATCGATCACGGCACGGGCGTCGTCATCGGCGAGACGGCGGTGATCGAAGACGATGTCTCGATGCTGCACGGGGTGACGCTGGGTGGGACCGGTAAAGAACAAGGTGATCGCCATCCCAAGGTGCGGCGCGGGGTTATGATCGGCGCGAACGCGACGATCCTTGGCAACATCGAAGTGGGCGCCTATAGCCGGGTTGGTGCGGGAAGTGTCGTGCTGACGGCGGTGCCGGAGCGCTGCACCGTGGCCGGTGTCCCCGCAAAAGTGATCGGCTGCGCGGGTTGCGATCAGCCGTCGCATGAGATGAACCAGCTGATCGAAGAGTATTCGGGCGACTATCAGATTTAAAATCAAGAAGGGCCGCTTTGCAGCGGGTGAATCAAAAAGGGCCGCTTTGCAGCGGCCCTCCGTGAGATGGGCTAATGACGAGCCCAGATCTTTCGATCTTGCTTAGGTCAGGCGGATCCCAGAGGTTGCTCCGGCGTCCAAATGACCATCAGGCTCTGTTGTAGCGCCAAAATCTCACTCGACATCGGATCACCTCCTTTCAAAAGTTGAAAACCAGGACCGCAAATTCTCACAAAATAAATCCGCGGTCGAGAAAAAAATTTTGTTAACCCAAACGGTCGCGCAAGGCGTACCAGAGCAGACCCAGCTTGAGTAATGGCATGCGAAAGCGCGCGCCGCCGGGAAGGGGTGGAATTTTCAGGCTTGCCATCAGGTCAAACTTTGAGGCCTGTCCGGCGATGGTCCCGGCAATAATCTTTCCGGTAAGTGTCGCGATGGCAACGCCTTGGCCGGAATAGCCCTGGGCAAAATAAAGGTTAGGTGCCAGGCGTCCGATGTGCGGCAGGCGTGGCATGGTAATCGCCAGTCTGCCACCCCAGGCGAATTCCACTTTGACATCGGATATTTGCGGAAATACGCGGACAATGCAGGGCCGCACAATGCTTGCCACATCGGCTGCGTCTGTGGCGCCGTAGGTTTCGCCGCCGCCAAAGATCAAGCGGTGATCGGCAGATAGGCGATAGTAGTCGAGGACGAACTTTGTGTCGGCAATGGCGGCACCGGAAGGAATGAGGGCGCGGGCGCGTGCTTCGCCCAAGGGTTCGGTAGCCGCCACATAGTTGGAGATCGGCATGATCGTCGCTGCCAAGCCTTTGTGCAAATCCTCCAAATAGCCATTGCAGGCATAGACCGCAAAATCGGCGCTCACGCTGCCGGATTGGGTGGCGAGGTGAATTTTTCCACCCGGTTCGACTTTGGTGACGCGTGAGTTTTCCAGAATTGTGACGCCCGCTTCGTCTGCGGCGCGGGCCAGTCCCAGCGCGAAGTTCAGGGGGTGGAGATGGAACCCGGATGTGTCGTACATGCCACCTTTGTAGTTTGATGATGCAACGAGGGCGGGCATTTCGTGCTGTGAAATGTAGCGGGAAAATTGGTGGTTGTAGTTTTTTGCAAGAAATTCAACGTAGTGGCGCAGCTCGGTTGCGTGCTTGGTATTCACAGCGGCTGTGATGTGGCCCGGCTTGACGTCGCAGTGGATTGTGTGCGCTGCTACCAGTTCGTGTACAAGTGATTTTGCGTCAGTTGCCAACTCCCACAATGCGTGCGCCTGAGTCTTGCCGTAGCGCCGCTCGAGTTCGATTTGATCGACACGCTGTCCGGTGATCACTTGACCACCGTTGCGGCCTGATGCGCCAAAGCCCGCGTGTTCGGCTTCGAGCACGATTGTTTTCAATCCGGCATTGGCCAGATGCAATGCACAGGACAGGCCGGTGTAGCCCGCGCCGATGATGCAGACATCCGCATGCAGATCCCCGTGCAAGGCGGGGCGCGCGATTTGTCCGATGGCGGTGGCGCGATAATATGTTCCGGTGTGTGCGTTTGTCATTCGATATCTTGGGCGATATTCTGAGTGCGAGATGTGCGCGAACTTTGCGAGCATAGCACGCTCTTGCCAAGTACCACAGAAGCGTGCCTAGTGACGCGAATGGAAAAAAACGGCGCAGTGATTGATGCACACGCGACGCATTGGGCTTCACTTTATCCCGATGCGCCCGACGCACTTCGTGCGCGCCTCAAAGATGTCGTTGCGAAGTCGACTATCATAGCCCAAATCGAATTGCCCGAGGAACGCGCGATGCCTAACGGCGTCAAGGCCGACACGCTGACGGCGATGGCCGAAGGCGATGGCGACTTGCGGCATATGGTGTTGCTGCTGACCGAACGCAAGACGGCGTCTGGCTGTGTACTGACGGCGTTTCCGTTTGCTGCTGGCGCGATCACGCATCCAGTGACCGTCGAACATATCGCGTCTGTGGGTTCGGGTGCCGAGGGGCAAATCCGCGGGCGTACCGAAGATGGTTCAGAGCTTTCATTTTTTGATTCCCTGTTTTTCAAGAACGGCGGCGACTACCGGGTTGGCGAAAGCTATCAATTTGCCTTGTCGGCGCTCGCCTATTCCGCCCGGCCTTACGGTTTGCGCGTCGTCAAAGATTCCGAAACGATTGTGCCGCCGGATGTTCTGAAACCCTCGCGCAGCGGGGC
>VFKO01000444.1 GCA_009885515.1 Rhodobiaceae bacterium
ATTCAGGTTGAGGCCGCATTCCGCCCCACCCACCCGCAATTACTTTTTTCGCGCGAGCTCACGAGAAGGCGCCGCCCCACCTTCGAATTCCAGTTTACAATGTCAAGCCATGCCGCCAATATATCGCTAAATAGGCACACAAGAACATATATAGAACTATATTGCAGAATGTCAACCGCCCACCGCACCCCCCATGACCACCCTCACCCTCGCCAGCGGGGTCGCGCTCGCGACTTTGAGCCCCCTCGCGCCAACCCTGTTCATCGCCAACGCCATCGTGCAAGGGGGCTACCTCGCCTGGGCCGCCCGCGCCCTGCCGCCCGCAGACGCTGACGAGGCAAGAGGGCGCCGCCAAACCCAAAACGCCTTCGTGATCTACCTCGTAGCCACCGCATTCGTCGTCTGGCTGCATGCCAACGGCATTTTGCGTCCCCGGCCGGCCGGCGCCTACACACTGTCCCTGTAAATTATGCTTGTGGGCGCGATCACGCTCGCGGGCTGCACTCTGATGTTCGTTCCGCGCTGGTCGATCGCGCGCGCCCGGTCCATCCCCGAGGCGTTCGCAGCACCGATGCCGCCGCCAATGCCCGCGAACCTGCGCCTCCAGCCCGGCTGGCAGCACTGGCCGCTCTGGGACGCCGACACCGGCGAAAACGTCAGCCACTATCATCTCAACCTGCCAGACGCACTGGCCGGGCGCATCGAAACCTGGGACGATAGCTGGCAGGAAACCTACAACGGCGACGACCCGTCAGCGAGCGGCTTCCAAACCCAGGCCCTTCGCCTCGCCTACGAGGCCCAAGGCAAACTCATCGCCGTCGAACTGCAACGCCACTGGAAGGGCCGCGTGGAAACACCCGACGAGTTTCGTTAGCGCTTGCATGCTTTGTTGCCTCTGCTCTATCTGGCACTGCGGGAGTATCGCCGCCGACCGGTCAGGATAACGCCTCGCGCACCACATCGACCATCGCTCGCGTGAGGATCGAGAGTTCGTCGCCGGAAATGATTAGCGGCGGTGTAGTATAAACGACATTTCCAAACGGACGAATCCATACTCCCTTGTCGATAAAGCGCTGCCTCAACGTCCTCGGATCTAACGCGGACAATTCGATTACACCGATCGCGCCCTTCACCCGCACATCTTTGACGCCCTTGATGTCTCGCGCGCGCGCCAGTTCATCGTGAAGGACGGCCTCGATCTGGACGGCCTGGGCGACACGCGGTTCGCGTTCAAACAGGTCGAGTGAAGCGTTGGCGGCGGCGCATGCCAGCGCATTTCCCATATATGTTGGCCCGTGCATGAGGGCCATGCCCGGGTCGTCCGAGAGAAAGCCTTCAAACACCCGGTCGCTCGCTACCGTTGCCGCAAGCGGCAAGGTTCCGCCGGTGAGCGCTTTTCCCAAACAAACGATGTCGGGAATGATTCCCGCTTGCTCCATCGCAAACATCGTTCCGGTACGTGCAAAGCCTGTGAATATTTCGTCGAGGATCAGCAGCACACCATGGCGTCGCGCGATACTGGAGATGCGTTGCAGCGTTTCCACGGTATGAAACTTCATTCCTCCCGCGCCTTGAACCAACGGTTCGACGACGACAGCTGCGATGCGATGAGAGTGGAGGCCCAGGAGTTCGTCAAGCAACGCTGCGCGCTCGTCGTTGTCCGGTAGATCCACAACAAATTGTTCGCCGACGACACCCTTGAAGAGCGTGTGCATGCCTTCGTCTGGGTCACAAATCGCCATCGTGGCAAATGTGTCGCCGTGATAGCCGCCCTTGAAGCTCAAGATTTTCGTGCGACCGCTCATGCCTTTGTTGATCCAGAATTGGATCGCCATTTTGAGCGCGACCTCGACCGCGACTGACCCCGAGTCGGAAAAGAAAACGCGGTTGAGATCGCCCGGCAAGAACGCGGCCAGCCGGCGCGCCAGCGTGAAGGCCTGCTCGTTGGCAAGGCCGCCGAGCATGACGTGCGGCAGCATTTCCAGTTGTCGTGCGACCACGTCGCGAATGTGTGGGTGGTTGTAACCGTGCGCGACCGTCCACCAGGACGAAACCCCGTCAATAAGCGTGCGCTCGTCCGCAAGTTTCAGCGTCGCACCCTGCGCGCCTACGACCGGAAGCGGCAGAGGCGCGGTCTTCATTTGCGCGTAAGGCAACCATATGTGTTCCCAGCCGCTGCTCAGCCACGACGGCACAACATCTTTCATCTAATTTGCGAGACCTTTGGAAGATGTGCGCACCATACTTCCGCCTGCGCTAACGTCAAGAAAGTTTCCCGCTTGGCCCGCTGGAGCCCTACACTGCAAAGATGACCTCTATCGACAAATTTGCGCGCCTGAAACTTGACGCCCTGCAGGGCGCGTCCCTGCTTCGGGTGCTTCGAGAAACCGAAGGACAAGAGCAAATCAATTTTTGCTCCAACGACTATTTGGGGCTTTCCCAGGACGACCGCGTAAAAGCTGCCGCGGCGGCGGCGTTGGACGAATATGGCGCCGGAGCAGGTTCGTCGCGCCTCGTCACCGGCAATCATTCGCTCTACGGCGAACTCGAAAGTCGGATTGCGGAACTCAAAGGCACCGAACGGGCCCTTGTATTTGGTTCAGGGTATCTTGCCAATTTGGGCGCGATAGCGGCACTGGCGGGCACAGCGGACCTCATTCTTGCCGACGAGCTCTCACATGCCTGCATGATGGCGGGCGCAAAATTGTCAGGCGCAGCAATGCACCTGTTCCGGCACAACGACGCCGAACATTTGCGCGCGCAGCTCGAACAGTATCGTGCAATCGGACGCAACTGCCTCGTGCTGACCGAAGGCGTATTCAGCATGGACGGCGATTTGGCGCCCCTGCCTGACATCATTGCGGCCGCGCGCGACTACGACGCCTGGGTGCTGACCGACGATGCGCACGGCCTGGGTGTCATCGGCCAAGGGCGCGGTTCGGCCGTCCATTGGGGAGTCGCACCTGACGTCCAGGTCGGCACGTTATCGAAGGCGGCCGGTTCGTACGGCGGATATGTGGCGTCAAGTCGAAGTGTAATCGATCTGCTGATCAATCGGGCGCGATCCTTGATTTACTCAACGGCTCTGCCGCCATCCGTAGTTGCGGCGTCCATCGCGGGCATCAAAATCATTGCGAGCGACACCGCAATCTGCGCCAAGCCTCTCGCCTACGCACAAATGTTTTCCGCACATGTGGGCCTGCCGCCGGCGCAATCTGCCATCGTACCTCTGATCCTTGGCTCGCCGGACTCAGCGCTCGTAGCATCTCAGATGCTTGAGCGTGAGGGATTCGTGGTCGCGGCCATTCGCCCACCAACGGTTCCCAGCAACACGGCACGGCTGCGGTTAGCGTTCTCGGCTGCCCATAGCAGCGCTGACGTGTTGAGATTTGCGGCCGTCGTTCGGGACCGTGTCCTGGAAAACCGGCCGTCCACTCAATGACAAGTTTTTTTATCACTTCGACCGGAACCGGGATCGGCAAAACGTATGTGACTTGCGGATTGATTGCGGCATTGCAAAAGCGCGGCATTCCGGTCGACGCAGTGAAACCGGTCATTAGTGGCTTTGAGGTGGCCGATGCGCCGGCGAGTGATACAGGCTTGATTCTTAAGGCTCTCGGTCGCGAGCTCGACGAAGTCAATATTGGCGGGGTTTCACCTTGGCGCTTCGCTGCCGGAATATCCCCGGACATGGCGGCCGCAAGAGAAGGCAGAAGTGTCTCGCTTGAAGCCGTCACCGCATTTTGCAGAGAGTCGCACCACCGGGGCCGTATCTGCCTCATTGAAGGTGCGGGTGGCGTAATGTCGCCCATCGGCCAGGATTTTTCAAATCTTGACCTTATTATTGCACTTAACGCGCACGCTCTCCTCGTTTCCGGCACCTACCTGGGAACAATCAGTCACACGCTCACGGCTTGCGAAGCGCTGAAGGCACGAAGGTGCAATCCATGGTCGGTTGTACTTTCGCAATCCGAAGATAGCCCTGTGACCATGGCCGAAACCGCACAAGCCATTCGTCGCTTTACACGCGAGCCCACCTATCTGATGCCGCGGTTCGCGGAGGTGCCGGAGGACCTTGTCGAAGCAATTGTGAACACTCACGGCAGCAGATAAGTCACCTTTCCCGCATCCACCGAAACTGTTCCACGCTTCTGCAGCTCATCGACAATGCTGTCAACCTCCTGGTCGGTGATTGCATCGGCCCGGAAGCGCGCCTTGATGCTGCTCCTCAGGGTCTTGAGCGTGGCGGGGCGTGCGTTCACCTGCTTTTTCAGATTGTCGATAAACATGTCTTCGCGGCTGAGCACTTTGGGCACCACCTTTGCCACAACCTTGGGCGCAGGCTTTGCCGCCGTCCGTGGAACAGGGGCGCGCGTGATATCAGTGATGGCACTCCAACGCTGACAACTGATTTTGAGTTTTTTCAAATGCGCGATCAAAGGCTCAAAGCCTTTGTCGTCCGAAACGATGTGAAAAGCGCTTCCCGGGTCTTCGACCGAAAGGCGGCCAATATAATATGCAATGAAAAAGTCCAACGCATTTTTGCCACTGCCTTCGACCTGGATGTATTCGACGGCCTTTCCCAGGGCCTGCAACGCACTGGCCATGCTCAGCAAGATGCGTGTCTGCTTGGCGCCGATGAAGACTTTGATCTTGAACGCCCCTTCATCCAGCGCGCCAGCCGTGC
>VFKO01000549.1 GCA_009885515.1 Rhodobiaceae bacterium
CCCACCGGCGTGCCCGCGCGCTCAAGCTCCGCGCGGACTTGTCCGTGGTGTACAGCCGCTTTCGGTGAGAATGCCAAAACGTCGAGCCGCGCGCAAAATTGTTCAATCGCTTGCAAGTCTTGCAGCCGCCGCGCGGACTTCTCCGCGCCGAAATGCAATTCACCCAAAGTTATGGCCGAAATGCACAATTGATCGGCCAGGGCGTTGAACCGCTCAAGCAATGTCGCCGGATAATTCTTCATCACGAAGATGCAGATATTCGTGTCGAGCATGTACTGATGCATTTAAAGCGGCTCGCGGTCTTCGACCTTAACGTCGCCGCGCTCGCTCAAAAAATCGTCCGACAGACGCAGGCCATCGCGGAACAGATCGTCCCAGCGCTGACCGGCCGGAACAATGAGCCGGCTCGCGCCAACCTTCACAATCTCGACCTGGTGCGTCCCCTCTGGAAACGCCACCGCCTTGGGCAAACGCACCGCCTGCGAGCGATTGCTGGTAAAGATTGTGGAGCGCGTCATTGGGGCGTCCTTTGTATATCCAATTGGGATATACGTAGCACGACAATAGCCGTTTGGCAAAGAATTTCAAGCTAAAGACTCCCGCCCGAGGGAGCTTGGCGGCGTAATCCTTAATGGTTTCTGAATATGCAAACAGTCGTCCGCCATTAAGTTCCGGAGAGTCGCATGAAGGAAATCATTGTCATTGGCGGGCCAAACGGTGCAGGTAAAACATCCACCGCACAGATACTTTTGCCTTCAAAACTGAAGATGCGCGAGTTCGTCAATGCCGACGAAATCGCGCGCGGTCTCTCGCCGTTCAACAGTGAAGGCGCCGCAATCGCCGCAGGCCGCCTGATGCTCCGGCGTATGCAGGAACTCACCAAACGCGGCCAAAGCTTTGCCTTCGAGACAACATGCTCCGGCCGCTCGCACATCAACTTTCTCAAAGGCTGCAAGGACGAAGGTTGGAGGGTCTCTTTGCTGTTTCTATGGTTGCCAACACCACAATCGGCTCTTGACCGCGTCGCCAAGCGCGTGCGTGAAGGTGGCCACTCCATTCCAGACGACGTAGTGGTGCGCCGCTATTGGTCGGGTTTGGTGAAGGTGAATATGCACAAATACTATTTGCCGCTGGCAGATGTGGCGAAGATATACGATAATTCGAACCAAGGCCCGATGCTGGTCGCGCAACTCAATCCGAAAGGTTCGCTCGTCATCCGAAACCAAGCAAAATGGGCGAAGATCTTGGGATCGCAACAATGACCGATCTAACAGCACAACAAATTCTCGACGCAATGGACGAAGCCGTGAAAGAGGCGGCCCAACGATTTGGATCAAAGAAAAAGCCTGTCAAGAAACGGCTGAAATCAACTGTTGGCAAAAGTAACGGTAAGTCCAAAGCAACAACTTCACGCACCCGCACCACACGCAAATAGCAGCGCCTGCCTCACCCTACCACCCGCCACACCGTCGTCCGCCGCAATTCGTGGTCCTCGAGCTCGCGCGTGGTGAGCACGTCGTAGACGGCGAGCTCCTGCAGGTGCGACCCCGGCAGATAGTTCCGCCCCGGATCGCCCATCAGCACCAGCGCCCCGCGTGCCGCCAGCGACTTGAGCCAGTCAAACACCCGCCCCGACATTTCGCGCTCGTAACACACATCGCCCGCGATCACGACTTGCCAGCCATCGTCGCGTCCCACAAAGTCGCTGTTGCTGCTCGTCACACATACAGCATTGACCTTGGCGTTGAGCGTAATCGCGGCAATGGCAAACGCGTCGATCTCGCTCGCCAACACGCGGTCAGCGCCCGACTTCATCGCAGCAATCGCCGACAACCCAGAGCCCGACGCAAAATCCAAAACGCTTTTGCCCGCCACGGTTTCAGGGTGATCCAATACGTAGCGCGCCAAAGCCTGACCGCCCGCCCACGCGAACGCCCAGAACGGCGGCGGCACACCCTCCGCCGAAAGCTCTTCCTCTGTCTTGCGCCAGATAGGGACAATCTCACTCGCCAGATGCAACACAATCTCAGGCGTCAACGGCGGGCGGACAAGTTCGGTATTGGCAATGATGAATTCAGAGGGAGCCAATTGCGGTCAGTCCTGGGAATTGAAGAAGTTCACACGAAGCAACGAAGAAAAACCTCACTCCTTGGTTTCTTCGTCTCTTCGTTGCTTCGTGTGAGAACCTTTCTTCACTTCTTCGCCCGAGGCGTGATGTTGAAGGCGATGCCGGCACCGTGATTGTTGCCGCTGTCCCCGGCGTCCGCCATCTCATTGTTGTTCGCAGCACTCTCCGCCTTTGACGTCGCCATCCTCAGCACCGTCACATAGCCCGGCTGCAGCTCCATCCGCGGCCCGAACCCCTTCGCCAGCAACAACCGGTGAAATGCCGGCAAATTATAGCACGGCACGAACATCAGCAGATGATGCTCGACGTGGTAGTTCACCCAATAGGGTGCCACTGCGGCCCGCCACAGCAAGTTCGCCTTGGTCGTGCGCGCATTGCGGAATGGATCGTCGTTGTCGGGCACCACCGCGTGCTCGGCGATATTGCGGATGCGCGTGATCATCGGAAACCAGATGAAGAACGGCACCACCCAAAGCGCAAAAAATATGTGCCACTGCCCAATCGCCGCCAGCGCCACAAACAGCCCCAGATTGACCGCAATCGCTCCGCCCATACGCGAAAACCCCTTCTTCAACCCGTCAACAAAGCGACCACTCTTCGTCGTGAAACCATTGCGAAACTGCGCCACGCGTTGCTTGAACGTTGTCTGCCCTGTCAGGTCGCGGATGATCTTCCGCCGCAAACTGGTGCGCGTAATAGGGAAGGGCGCCGACAGCACCAGATCGGGATCATTCTTCTGCTGGGTGTTGCGGTGATGCTGCAAGTGATAGGTGCGATAATTATAGAGATCAGTGATCATCGGCCAGGCGCAGACATACTGTCCCAGAAACTCATTCAGACGCCGGTTGTTTGTCAGCACCCCGTGCGCTGCATCGTGCATCAGGATCGCCAAGCCCAGCTGCCGCGCCCCCACCAGAACAATTCCAACCGCCCAAACCGCCGGATTGGGAAAATATATCAGCGCCGCCATGCAGCCAAATATCACCAGCCACGCATGCACCACGCACCAGATGCCGCGCAGGTCCGAGCGCTTGCGGATCATTGCAAGCTCGGGTGCTGTCAGAAACTGCGCCGCGGCCAATGTCATAGTGGCAACTGAATTCCTGTCGTGGCAAGGATGCAACCCGCCATCGCAAACATGCACAGGACCTGGACAAGATAGAACGAGAACCTGAACAGGGTCGCAAACTGCGTTCCCGATGCAATATGGACGAGCGACTGAAATACACGCGCCGCAATCACCACGGTCGGCAACGTCAGGAACAACGGGTCTTGCACCTGCAGCACGACGCCACTCAGCACGATGGCCCCGAACACCGGCAAATTCTCCACCGAATTCACATGCGCGCGGTTCAGCCGCCAATAGGCATCACTGCCGTGCGGCGCGCCGGGCGTAAAGCCACCCTTCGGCACGCGCCCAGTCAGCAACTGCGAGACGCGCCAGATCCCAATCGTAGACACCAACAGCAACGACCAGACTGCAAACAGGATGAGCGCCGTCAATGGCGGCAGGATTGGTAACGCGGTCATGTGCTTCCCCTCAAGAAATGATCATCCCCGCAACAATAGACACAAACACGATCAACCCCAAGTCCCGATTAGACTTGAAGACCGTAAGGCAACTGGCGCCGTTGTTGATATCCAGCCGGTAAATCTGCCAGGCCAGATGCGCCCCAACCGCCACCATGCCGGCATAAAACCCGATGCCCAACTCCACCATCGCGCCCGCCGTCAGCCACGCGACCCACGCAGCAAGGTAAAATCCAGCCAGCCAGCGCTTCGTATCGTCGCCGAACAATCGCGCCGTCGAGCGCACCCCGATCAGCGCGTCGTCTTCCTTGTCCTGATGCGCGTAAATCGTGTCGTAACCCAGCGTCCACACCACACAGCCCAGGAACAACAGCACCGGCGCCACATCAAGGCCGCCCATCACGGATGCCCAACCCAACAGCGCCCCCCAATTGAACGTCAGACCCAAAAACGCCTGCGGCCAGTTCGTGATCCGCTTCATGAATGGATAGATCGCAATCGGCACCAGCGACAGCGCGCCCAGCACAATCGAAAACCGGTTGAGCTGAATGAGGATCGTCAGCCCGATCAGCAGCAGCATCACCAGAAATATCCAGGCCGTAGTGACAGCAATCTGACCCGACGCGATCGGCCGCCCGGCGGTGCGCGCGACCTTGGCATCAATGTCGCGATCAACAATGTCGTTATACGTACAACCCGCACCGCGCATCACCGCCGCGCCGGCTGCAAACAACACCATCAGCGCCAACACGGTCAACGTCGACGCTTGCCCCGCCCCCAACAGCAAACTCCACCAGCACGGCCACAGCAAAAGCCAGATGCCGATAGGCCTGTCGGCGCGCACCAGACGCAGATACGGGCGCAGTTCCGCAGGAGCCCGTGTATCAACCCAGCTCGCAGGCTCGGCGTCGGCAGGACGCACGTCTTCGGTTGCGCTCATAGCATGATGTGTTAAGTCCAACCGCTTCGCGCGACAAGAGCCACCGATGCCGCAAACCACAAATGACCTCACGCA
>VFKO01000403.1 GCA_009885515.1 Rhodobiaceae bacterium
CCGGCTGGGGGCGCGGCGCGGTGGCACTGGCGACCAGCGAAGGCTTTGCTGGCGGCTATGCGACGACGAGCATGTCGGTCTCGGTCAGTGTGCTGGCCGGTGAAGGCACTCATATGGAGCGCGACTATGATTTTTCCTCAGCACGGCACGGGGCCGACCTGGGGGACGCGCAAGCGGTGGGACGCAGCGCGGCGGAACGGACGCTGAAGCGGCTTAACGCGCGGCGGGTGAAATCGCAGGCGGTGCCGGTCGTGTTCGATCCGCGGGTGAGCAACAGCATGATCGGGCATTTGGCGGGCGCGATCAACGGCGTTTCAATCGCGCGCGGGACCTCGTTTTTGAAAGAGAAGATGGGGCAGAGGATTTTTCCGGCCGGCATCCGCATCGTCGATGATCCGCACATCGTGCGCGGGGTGCGCTCGAAACCTTTTGACGGCGAAGGCGTTGCCAACGCGCAAATGAACCTGGTGGAGGGCGGGGTGCTGAAGACGTGGCTGCTCGACAGTGCTGCGGCGCGGCAACTGGGGTTGACGACGACCGGGCACGCGGCGCGCGGAACCGGCGGGCCGCCCTCGCCTTCGACAAGCAACCTCTATCTGGTGCCCGGAAAACTGACACCGCAGGCGATGATGGCCGATATTCGCCAGGGCTTCTATGTCACCGAATTGATCGGCATGGGCGTCAATGGTGTGACCGGCGACTATAGCCGCGGGGCGGCGGGGTTCTGGATCGAAGACGGGGTGCTGACCTACCCTGTGAACGAGATTACGATTGCCGGCAATCTCAACACGATGTTCGCGGAACTGACGGCGGCCAATGATCTGATCTTCCGGTATGGCACCAACGCGCCGACGCTGCGCATCGAAGGGATGACCATTGCGGGCGATTGATGTCACCGATCTCGAGTTGCTGATCGCTGCGGTGCGCGAGGCTGGCGGGATAGCAAAAAGCGGCTATGATGGGGTGCAGAAGTCCTGGGAGAAATCCAAGGGAAATCCTGTCACCGAAACAGATCTGGCGGTCGACCGGTTCCTGAAGGAGCGGCTGTGCGGGGCGCGTCCCGGCTATGGCTGGCTGTCGGAGGAGAGCACCGATACACCGGCACGCCTGAACAAGGCGCGGCTTTTCGTTGTCGATCCGATCGACGGGACGCTTGCCTTCATCAAGCGCAAACCGGAGTTCACGATTTGCGTTGCTGTGGTCGAGACCGGGGCGCCGGTGTGCGCGGTGGTCCTGAACCCGATGACGCAAGAATTATTTACCGCGGTGGCCGGTGGTGGCGCACGGCTGAACGGACAGGGGATTGCGGTGAGTGCACGGGCGCAGGTCGAAGGCTGCCGGATGCTGGTGGCAAGCGATGTGATCGCTCATCCGGCATGGCCAAAGCCCTGGCCCGCGATGGAGATCGGCAAACGCTCGTCCATTGCCTACCGGATGACGCTGGTCGCGAACGGCACCTATGACGGGATGATGGCGCTGTCGACGAAGTCTGAATGGGATACCGCCGCCGCCACGCTGATCGTGCAGGAAGCGGGCGGCGTGGTCAGCGGGCATAATGGGGCGCCATTGGCCTACAATCAGCCCAAGCCCTTGCATCGCAGCGTCGTGTGTGCGGGGCCTGCCCTGCATGCAGCCATTCTGGAGAGAACCGGATCGCTCAAGTTACCTTAGTTTTTGGGGAGTGCCATGGCCAAACAGATTTTGCATCTCGTGTTCGGCGGCGAGTTGACTGCGCTAGATAAAATTGAGTTCAAGGATCTGGCGCAAATCCATTTCCTGGGACTCTATCCGAACTTCGCCAAGGCGCGCGAGGCGTGGAAAGCGGCGGCACAATCGACGGTCGACAATGCCCACATGCGGTACTTCGTGGTGCACCTGCATCGCTTGCTGCAGCCGGGTATTGTGCTCGACAGCAAGCCCGTAAAGCGTCCTCGTGCATTGGCGGGCAAACAAAAGCCGGTTAAGGCGAAGGGAAAGGCCGGAAATGCACGAAATCGAAAGTAACCGTGTCTTGCTTGCGGTTGTGGTTAAGCCCCTGTCCGCATGTTAGTTTGCCCGCACGCAATTTATCGAAAGACCCATGGCACTTAAACTCGTAGCACAGCGAGCAACAGGACCGCTCGTGCGGTTGGCGTACGATTTCGTCCGGCCGTACGGGTCCGTCGTCGCCTTGATCGTGGCGTTGATGGTCGTTGAGGCTTCGCTGACGGGGGGGATGGCGTATTTTCTGGAGGTGGTCGTCAGAACGCTGTTTCCGGTTCCACCGGCGGTGCGCGAGCCAGAGATGCTGTTTGTTGTTCCCGGCGTTTTACTCGCCATCATGTCCCTCAAGGCCATCGTCTCATATTTCAGTAACGTGTCGCTGGCGAAAGTTGGACAGGGGGTGATCAACGATCTGCAGGTCGCCATGTTTGCCAAGATCACGCATTATGATTTGGGCCGGCTAAACGCCATGCACTCGGGACAATTCTCGGCCCGGTTTCTCAACGACGCCTTGCTGGTGCGGGAAAGTGTTACGCGATCCATGCAAGGCCTGGTGCGGGATGTCTTGACGATCATCGGTCTTGGAGTTGTGATGTTCATCCAGGACTGGCTGTTGGCCCTGATCCTGTGCAGCGTATTGCCGGTCACGGGCCTGTTCACGCTGAACCTTGGACGCAAGACCAACAAGGCCGCGGCGCGCGGTATGGATGCGACCGGCGATCTGGCGACGCATTTGTCGGAGACGCTGGACGGCAAGCGCGTGGTCAAGGCGTACCGCATGGAAGACCATGCGGTGGCGCGCGCCACGTACATCGTGGCGGAGCGGATGAAATTTCTGATGAAGGGCGCGCGGGCGCGGGCGGCGGCGACACCTTCCGCCGAAGTGCTGGCCGGTGCAGGCATTGCCGCGGTGATATCTTACGCCGCCTACCGGGGCATGGATGTCGCCAGCTTTACGTCGTTCTCGGCCGCGATGATGTTGTCGTATCAGTCGATCCGTTCGGTCTCGAACCTTTATACGGCGTTGAGCGAGGGGTCGGCTGCGGCGGCGCGCTCGTACGCCATCCTCGATGCGCCTATTGAAGTTCTGGACAGCAGCGCGGTGCCGCTTCAACTCAGTCCGGTTCCCAACCGGGCGAACATTGCGTTCAAGAATGTGCGCTTCGAATATCAGAATGCGGGTGCACAAGCGCTTGACGGCGCGACATTTGACATTCCGGCAGGCAAGACAGTGGCGCTCGTCGGGCCCTCCGGCGCGGGCAAGAGTACAATCCTCAATCTGATCTTGCGCTTCTACGATGTTGCGGGAGGCGCGATCGAGATTGATGGACAGGACGTGCGCAGTGTTTCGCTGGCGACGTTGCGGGATTCCATGGCTTTGGTGACGCAGGAACCGTTTCTGTTCGACGAAACGATTGCCGACAATATCGGCTGCGGACGGCCCGGTGCGACGCGCCATGACATCGAAGAGGCGGCACGGGCGGCGGCCGCACATGAGTTTGTTCAGTCCCTGCCGCAGGGGTATGATACTATTGCCGGTGAAGCCGGTGTGCGCTTGTCCGGTGGGCAGCGTCAGCGGATTGCAATCGCGCGCGCCATTCTGAAAGATGCGCCCATCCTGCTGCTCGATGAGGCGACGTCGTCGCTCGACAGCGAGAGTGAGCGCGAGGTTCAGACCGCGCTGACGCGGCTGATGAAAGACCGCACGACGCTGATCATCGCGCACAGGCTGTCGACGATTTCGGACGCCGACAAGATCGTCGTACTCGACAGGGGCCGCGTTGCCGAGCAGGGAACGCATGGGGAGTTGCTGGCGCGTGCGGGCCTGTACGCAAGACTCTATCGGACACAGTTTGCCGAAACGCGGCCGCAGCAGGCGGCGGTTGGCGAATAACGCGATGCTGAAACAATTGTGGAAGCGATTTGTAAAATCGGAGGCGCTCAGAACTGCGGCGTGCTTTATTGCGGCACAGTATATCCGCCTGGTGTGGGCAACCGGACGGTGGGAGGTTCGAAACAGCGAAGCGGCCGAGCAGCGCTGGCGCGACGGTCAGTCCTTTATCATCGCGTTTTGGCACGGCAGGATGCTGATCCTGCCCTCGATGTGGCCGACGACGGCCAAGATGCACATGTTGATCTCGATGCATCGCGACGGTGAGATGATCGCGCGCGCTATTGGGTATTTTGGTCACGGAACTGTTCGCGGCTCTGCGGCGAAACCGGGCTCTGCCAAAGACAAAGGCGGGGCCGCAGCCTTACGTGGGATGTTGAAGGCCCTGAAAGCAAACGAGTATGTGGGTATTACACCTGATGGGCCGGGCGGTCCGCGCATGCGCGCGAGCGAGGGCATTGTGACCGTCGCCCGGGCGTCCGGTGTCCCCATTATTCCATGCAGTTTCAGTGCGCGCTCGCGTGTCGTCTTGAATACATGGGACCGATTTGTGATCCCGCTGCCCTTTACGCGCGGCGTCATTGTCTGGGGCGAACCCATTTTCGTAGCGCGTGATGCGGATGGCGAGGCGCTCAAAGCGGCGCGGCTTGCCATCGAATCCGGTCTTACGACCGTGACCGATGCGGCTGACAACGCGTTGGGGGTCGAGACGATTGAGCCCGAGCCCGCGCGGGTCCCCGCGTGATGGCTTCGAACGGGGGTTCAAAGATTCTTGCGGCGTACCGGGCAACGACAGGGTTCGCCGAGCCTTTGGTCGGAAGCCTGCTGCGGCGGCGGCTGGCGCGAGGCAAGGAAGACGCGGACCGGCTGCCTGAACGGTTGGGCAGGCCTGGCCGCGTGCGTCCGAAAGGTCCCATCGTCTGGATCCACGCCGCAAGTGTCGGTGAGTCGATTTCAATACTGCCGATCATCAACGAGTTGGGCCGTCTGTTGCCAAGCGCGACGGTGTTGTTGACGACGGGCACGGTCACCTCCGGCCGCGTTATGGGAGAGCGGTTGCCGCGCAATGCTTTTCATCAATTTGTTCCCGTCGATACGCCAAGCGCTGTGCGCGCATTTCTGGACTATTGGCAGCCTGGCTTGGCGCTGTGGGTGGAGTCCGAGCTTTGGCCTAACCTGTTGCACGAAACCAGGTTGCGGCAAATTCCCATTGTGCTCTTGAATGCGAGAATGTCCGACCGCTCGTTCCGGCGGTGGCGGCGCGCCAAAGTTATGGCTGCGGAATTGCTGGGAACCTTTGATCTTTGTCTGGCGCAAGACGACGACGTTGCGGCGAAGCTTGAGGCGCTCGGGGCGCAACACGTCGAGATTCCGGGAAACCTCAAACTCGTCGGTGAGCCCCTGCCCTTCGATGCCGACGCACTGACCGAACTTCAATCGGCTGTGGGCGGCAGGCCTGTGTGGTTGCTGGCTTCCAGTCATGACGGCGAAGAGCAGCTCGGCGCATTTACCCATCGTGATCTGGCCGCGCATATTCCTCAGCTCTTGACAGTGATCGTTCCGCGGCACCCGCAACGCGGGCCCCAGATCGCTGCCAATCTCGAGCCGCTGTTTCGCGTTGTTCGCCGGTCCAAGGGAGAACTTCCGCGCCGCGACACCGAGATTTATATTGCCGACACGCTTGGAGAACTTGGCGTGTTTTATCGCTTGAGCCCATTGGCAGTTATGGGCGGCAGTTTTGTTCCACACGGTGGGCAAAATCCGCTTGAACCTGCGCGACTGGGGGTCGCAGTGTTGAGTGGTCCGCATATTGGCAATTTTCGAGATATCTATCGCGTTCTTGCCGCTGCGGGTGGTGCGGAAGTTCTTGCATCGAACGATCAATTGACACAGCGTGCTGGACAATTGCTCACCGATGGTTTGGAACTTCAGAAGCGAGGTCTTGCGGCGGCGAAAGCAGCCGGAACGAAAGCGCCGCTGGTGAGGACCTTCGAGCTTCTTGCCCCTTATTTGAGGAACTTGCATGCGTCTGCGGGCCCCTGATTTCTGGTATGAAAATCCAAATGAATCTGTGGCATTCGTCTTGAGGCCATTTGGGTGGTTGTTTGGGTTGGGCGGGTATTTGCGCGCCTGGTTCACTTCGCCATTCCGCTGTGCGGTGCCTGTCATCTGTGTGGGAAATCTGACGGCCGGTGGCACCGGCAAGACGCCGCTTGCCATTGCCATCGGCGAACTCTTGAAAGCGCGGGGATTGCGCGTCGCCTTTCTCTCGCGCGGGTTCGGCGCTTACGTGCCGGGTGCCATGATCGTCGATGCGACCCAGGATGTTGCGGCCGACGTCGGCGATGAGCCGCTCTTGCTGGCGCAGCATGCCATGACGGTCGTCTCACCCGACAGGCCCGCGGGTGCGCGGCTGGCCATTTCGCGCGGCGCGCAGATCATCGTCATGGATGACGGCTTTCAAAATCCATCGCTGACCAAAGACCTATCGTTCGTCGTTGTCGATGCCATGAGGGGTTTTGGCAATGGCTGCCTTATCCCGGCCGGCCCATTGCGGGAACGCGTCGAGGATGGGATGGCGCGCGCTGATGCCATCATCGTTATGGGTGAAGGCAATGCGAAGGTCCCGCAGAGCAAACCACAACTCAACGCACTACTCATGCCATTAAGCGGCGAAGACACGCGTCTGAAGGGGCAGTCCGTTGTTGCCTTTGCCGGTATCGCAGATCCAAAGAAATTTTTCCTGACCGCTGTCCGTTGCGGCGCGTCGGTGAAGGTCGAGCGTGAGTATCCCGACCACCACGCTTACTCGGACGACGATCTGAGCGAGCTCTTTGAAATCGCAAAACAGTATAATGCCAAGTTGCTTACCACGGAAAAGGATTGGCTTCGACTTGCGCCGCCCGCACGCGCCAAGGTCGATGTGTTAAAAGTTGCGGCGCAATTTGATGCCAGTTCGACCAGTCAAATAGAAACGTTTATTGAGCAATGTCTGAAGAAATTTCCACTCCTCGACCCGGCAGGGCGTTAAGATCCTACAAGCGCGCAACGGGAACCGCGATGATGGCGGTGTACCTGCTTGAGTATGTGCCCTTTCTGGGCGCGATGGGACTCTTTCGCTTATTGGGACTTAGGCTGGCCTCCGATTTCGGCGGCTGGCTGGCGCGAAGCATCGGACCAAGGCTTCCGGTGACACGACGGGCGCGCCGCAATATGGCGCGGTCCCTGCCGGGTATGGGGGAGGCAGAACGCGAAGGTGCTATTTTGCAGATGTGGGATAATCTGGGCCGCACGTTTGCCGAGTACGCTCATCTCGACAAGTTTCGGGCAACGGGGCCGGGGGCGCGCATTGAAATCAGGGGCATGGAGCATGCCGAAGCGGCCATCGCCCAGGGCAGAGGCGGCCTATTTGTTTCCGGCCATTGCGGCAATTGGGAATTGATGGCCGCGTGTATTCGCGACAAAGGCCTCAAGGGAACATTGGTCTATCGCCCACCCAATAATCCCTTTGTTGACAAGTGGATTGCCAAGCAACGCCGCATCGGGCTGCCGACACTTGCGGCCAAAGGTGGAGATGGGGCGCGCGCCATTGTGCGAACACTCAAGGACGGTGCGTTTCTGGCCATGCTTGTCGATCAGAAAATGAATGATGGCCTGTCGGTGCCGTTTTTTGGACGGCCTGCGATGACGGCAACCGGAGCACCGAGCCTGAGTTTACGCCACCGCGCGCCGATTGTGCCAGCGTGGTGTGAGCGGCTGCCCGATCAGCATTTCCGGGTGACAGCCTATCCGGAACTTGCAATACCGAATACCGGGGACAGAGACAAAGATACGTTCGAGCTGGCACTCAAACTCAATCAGTTTCTTGAAGCACGCATTCGGGAGAACCCGCAAAACTGGCTTTGGTTACACAGCCGCTGGCCAAAGGGTTAAGCGTGTGGGACCACAAGGGCCGCGTCCAGGCGCTCCTGAAACCAATTGAGGCGCCAGCAGAGATGGGGGCCGGTTGCCCGGCCCGTTTTACCGATTGCGCCGATCACATCGCCTTTGGCCAAGCGATCTCCTACTTTCACATCGAGTCTGGACATGTGCAAATAGCTTGAAGAAACGCCGCGCCCATGATCGAGGATGACGGTGCCGCCAGTGAAGTAGAGGTCTGGTTCCGCCATCGCTACGATCGAGCCTATGGGCGCGTGGATGGGCGTGCCTTCGCCAGCCGCAATGTCCACACCAAAGTGCGGGCGCTTTGGAACACCGTTCAGGATCCGCTGGCTTCCGTAGACGCCGGTCATTGGCCCTTTCACAGGCCAATCAAATTCGCCGGCGAACCAGGCTTCGTCGGTGTCGATTGCTCGCGCGGCGCCGATCAATTTGTCTTCTTGTGCTATACGAGCGAGCACCGATGCGGGTGGGTCTACGAACTTGTCCGGCAAACCACTGATGCGCTGAATTTTGTAATCCCGCTTGGCGAGTGTAATTTTCTGTTCTTCTGCTGCTTCACCCGCGCGCTGAATTTTCAGCGTCGCAGGATTGGTACGGTCGTAGCCAAAACCGAAGACGAAGTCTCCATTTGTTGTGAGATTGAGTTGGCGACCGTCAAGCCAAACGCGGGCATCTGGTTGCGTGCGGCCGCGCATGAGCGTGCCTTGCACCAACTGGCCGCGAAGGTCCGTGCTGGCGAACACGGGCGCAGCGCATGGAGCGAGCGCCACAATGCTTATGCCCGTAGCCAAAACTTGCCGGCGATTGAGCACGCGCTACCCTTTCAGTAATTGAGCATAGCGGCTATTGGCGACTTCGGCGCTGGCATAGGCTTCTTGCAGATCGATGCTCCAGTAGCGCAAATCTTCCAGCGGAATTTGCGCGCCAGTTACGGCACAAACTACAAATCCGCCGGGTGCGATCACTTTGTATTCGCCGTCCAGGTATTTCAGCACGGCGGGTCCGCGCATGCCGCGCTCCATGATGTTCATTAAATATTGCCTTTCGATTTGGTCTGCATCTTACCAGTCTGCGGACTGCGTTAGAAGAGGTCTCCTTGACCTGATTGCCTGGATTTTGCCCGTGGCCTGGACGGGGTCCCGGCGGCGACTACGGTGACCGCACCATCGGCAAAGGATATCTGCAATTCGTCGCCCGCCGAAACGGCAGTTCTATGTCTGATGAGATGCTGATTGGGTCCGGTTACTATGGCAAAGCCGCGCTCCAGAGTGGCCTTATGGCTGAGCGTTTCAAGCAGTTTGGTACTGGCGTTCAAGCGCTGTTCAACGTCTTTTGTGCGGCGCTTGATGGCGAGTTGCATTCGATGGCCCAGGTCGATGACCCGCTCACGGCGCCGTTGCGTGTTTTGAAGTAGTGGACCCTTTGTCAGTCCGGCGCCCGCGCGTTCCAAACGGGTGCGTTGTCTGTGAACGAGTAACGTCAGGGCACCCGCCAGATTTGAGGCTGCATGATCAAACCTCTGACGCGGCCCTTCCAGGAGGCGCTCGCGGCGGGGAAGCGCGCGCGCCACATCAGTCAATCTCTGACCTGCATGCGTGAGCAATCTGAGCAGCCCACCTTCAACTCGGTGCGTCAAGTCTCCCACTTGGCGGCGCAATTCGCTTCGGACTGGAACGGCCATTTCAGCCGCTGCCGTGGGTGTCGGCGCACGCCGGTCAGATGCAAAGTCGATCAGCGTGGTGTCGGTTTCATGCCCAACCGCCGAAATCACGGGGATCAGACTGGTGTAGACCGCGCGTACAACGATCTCTTCGTTGAAAGGCCAGAGGTCTTCGATTGAACCACCGCCACGCGCGACAATGATGACATCGGGTCGTGGGATCGAACCCTTGGCGTCGAGTGCGTTGAAGCCGGCTATAGCCGCGCTTACTTCGGCGGCGGATTTGTCGCCTTGCACCGATACTGGCCACACCAACACGTGACGAGGAAAGCGATCAGAGAGACGATGGAGGATGTCCCTGATTACAGCGCCGGTTGGCGAGGTCACCACGCCGATGACCGTGGGTAAATACGGCAACGGCTTTTTCTGCGCTTCGTCGAACAAACCTTCCGCTGCCAGTTTCTTGCGGCGCTCCTCCAGGAGCTGCATCAAGGCACCCAGACCGGCCGGCTCGATGTTTTCAATGATGATCTGGTAGGATGACTTGCCTGGGAAGGTTGTTACCCGGCCCGTGGCGATGACTTCCATACCTTCGCTCAGTTTGCTCCGGACTTTTTGAAAGACATTGCGAAAGCAAACGGCGTCGATTTTTGTGTCGTTTTCTTTCAGCGCAAAATATGCGTGCCCCGAGGCATGCGCGCCACGAAACCCGGATACTTCTCCACGGATGCGCACGAAGGCAAAGTCGCGCTCGACGGTGCGTTTCAGAGCGGCGGAGAGTTCGCTGACGCTAAACTCCGGGATATTTGCTTTTGAAGGCGGTGCTGCTTGTGCATCAACCGCCGAATCCGTTTCACTGGCCATTCGTGCATGTTACAAGCTTGGATAACATTCCGGCAGGTGGTCTTTTGGGTCGTGAACTATGAAAATCCTGGTGATTGGGTCCGGTGGACGGGAACACGCCCTATGCTGGGCAATTGCTGCCTCGACTTTGACGTCAAAACTCTATTGTGCGCCCGGGAACGGCGGTATCTCGACCATTGCTGAGTGTGCCGCCATCGATGTTATGGACTTCGCAGGAATCGTCTCATTCGTGCGCCGCAACGGCATAGATTTTGTCGTAATTGGACCGGACAACCCAATCGCAGGCGGGCTGGCCGACAGGCTTGCGCTGGAAGGCATCAAGCATTTCGGACCGACCAAAGCCGCCTCTGAATTGGAGTGGTCCAAGGGCTTTACAAAGGACTTCTGCGAAGCGGAGGGAATCCCGACTGCGCGTTACCAACGGTTTCAGGATGCGGCATCCGCCAAGGATTATGCGTCCGATCACCCGTTGCCGATTGTGGTGAAGGCTGATGGTCTGGCATTGGGTAAGGGCGTCATTATTGCTGAGACCCGTGCGGAAGCCAGTACTGCCATCGATGCAATGTTTGCCGGTCCGGTTCACGCTTCCGGCCAAGGCATTGTGATCGAGGAATATCTGGAAGGCGAAGAGGTCAGCTATTTCGTGCTTTCGGACGGCGAACACATTTTGCCGTTCGGTACGGCGCAAGACCACAAGCGCGTTGGCGACGGCGATGTGGGTGCGAATACAGGCGGCATGGGGGCGTATTCTCCTGTCGCCGTGTTTACAACGGAACTTGAGCAGCAAACGCTTGAGCGCATTATCCGGCCGACTATCCTGGGTATGAAGGCGCGCGGGCGGCCCTATAAAGGCGTGCTGTTTGCCGGGTTGATGTTGACCAAGGATGGGCCGAAACTCATCGAGTATAATGCTCGCTTTGGCGATCCCGAGTGCCAGGTCCTCATGATGCGGCTGAAGTCGGACATTGTCGCATTGATGTTGGGGGTCGCTGACGGCGTGCTTCATTCGATGGATGTACGGTTTGATGCTTCCGCAGCATTGACGGTTGTCTTGGCGGCCAAGGGTTATCCTGACTCTCCGGAGAAGGGATCGGTCATTCGCGGCCTCGCAGATGCGGCGGGAAGCGACGTCGTGGTCTTTCATGCCGGTACGGCAATCAGAGACGGCGAGATCATCGCAAATGGCGGGCGTGTGCTTAATGTGACGGCGCGCGGAAAAACTGTTACGCAAGCGCAGGCGCGCGCTTATCAGGCCATCGGGCTGGTCGACTGGCCGGA
>VFKO01000209.1 GCA_009885515.1 Rhodobiaceae bacterium
CAAGCGTTCAGGTTTGAACAAGGATGCGCCGGCGGCCATCCTTGTGCCTGCCGGACACAAGGGTCCTGCCTTTATCGCTTATCCAAATTTCAAAGTCGTGTTGGCGTACAACAATGCCATCTCTTATGCGCTGGCGATTTGCCAGTTGTCACGCAGGCTGGAAGGTGGGGGGGCGTTCATCACGCCGTGGCCGCGCGGCGAGCAACCGATCCTGTCACGCAACGACCGGGTTGAACTGCAAACGCTGCTGGCGCGCCAGTCCTACAATGTTGGTGAGCCTGATGGGGTGATTGGAAAGCAGACGCGAGAGGCCATTCGCAGCTATCAACGCAAAGCAGGCATGCCGCCTGATGGGTTTGCCAATATTGCACTGCTCGTGAGTTTGAGGCAGGCAAATTAGAAATCACGCCGGTGGGTCGGGCGGTGCCAGGTCCTGGTTGTCGCGCATCATGGCGTCTTTCAGGGATTTGCTGGTCAGCATATAGGCGAGCAAACCCAACATCAGCACAGCGCCGAGAAGAAACGGCAATGAGATGCCCAACCCATAAAGCGCGTTGCCGATCAATGGGGCGAAGATGAAGCCAGAGGCGCCGGCGCCGCCTGTTATGCCGGCGACCGCGCCTTGTTCGTCGGGGGACACGGCCAGCGAGGCCGCCGCTGCGAATGCCGGGCGCAACATGCCAAAGCCCAGCCCGGACAAGACAAGCGCGAAGGCAATCAAGCCGTAATTGGGCGCAGCGACAGCCAGAACCATCATGAGATTGGACGCCAGTGCCACAACAATTCCCGAATAGATGAGAAACCGCGTTCTGAGCTTGAAGCGTTGAACCAGCACGAATTGCGCAAACAAAGAGGCGATGGCCGAGCCCATCAGAGCCACGCCGGTGAGCTGCTGGGTGTCGGCCGTTGCCGTGTGCAGCGTGTCACGAATGAGGAAGGCGATGGTTTGAATAGGGATCGCGCCGGCCGTTCCCTGTACGACGGCAAAGAGGACGAAAGGCAAGACGCGCGGGTCCAACCAAGACAAGGGTTTGATGATTTCGCGCTTGTGGGGTGCTGTGCGCTCGGGCAACAGCAGAAAAATGGCGATGGCGGACAGTAGCCCCAGTACGCCCACGAAGAATATCGGCGTAACCGGACCAAAGACGGTCAGAGCCGCGCCGATGCCGGGGCCTACGGCTGCACCAAGACCGAAGGCTGCGTTCAATGTCGCCATGCCCTGCGCACGCTCGTCGGCGGTTGTGCGGTCGGCGATGTAGGCCTGGGAGGCAGGAAAGGCGCCTGACCCGAAGAGCCCGAAAATCGATCGCGAGGCAATCAACAAAACATAGATCGCCAAGGGCGTGAGCCAACCCCAGACGCCGATGAGCATGACGCCGGCAAAGCTGAGCGTGGAAATTCCAAAGGCCAGAAGCCCGATCAGAATGACGGGACGCCTGCCCCAGACGTCACTGCGCGCGCCCCAGAAGGCCGAGGAGAAAACCCAGATTGTGGCCGAGACCGCGAAGATGGATCCAATCTGAAATTCGTCTAACCCCAAATCGTCGGCGAGCGGCGGCAGAATGGCAAACATCAAGGTTTGACCGATGCCGTTGGCGATCAGGCATACGAACAGCAGCGTGATCGCGCGGTTGCGCCCCGCCTCGGTCGTGACGCCGGTAGTTTTATCTTCCGGCGCAAATCGAGACCGCAAGTTTTCAAGCCAATGGCCGTTTGGCGGCGGTACAGACTGCATTGGTGTATCCAGAAACCGTGCTTCGGTGGGCGGTTGTTATCGGCGCAAGCCACATTTACTCACAGCGTGACACATGCGCGCAAGCGACGCTCCGGTGAGCCTGTCAATTTTCTACCTTCAACCGGACTTGAGACGTGTCACTTCGGCCGTCGGCGTCGATGACGGTGATTTGCGCGAAGCCTTCGCTGTCGGGTGTCCAACGGCCATTGGCGCCAGCTTCAAGCGGCATGCCGTTGACGACCCAATGCAGTGGGGCGCGGCCGCCTTG
>VFKO01000107.1 GCA_009885515.1 Rhodobiaceae bacterium
GTTGAAATGGGCATCGCTGCCACGTTGACAGGCTGACCTTGGTGGCACTGTGTTGCCGCAGTGCATCTTTATTTACCATAGGGCATCCGATAGGGTTCTTCAACTTGGGGTGGAATTCGGAATCGCGGTATGGGGGAAAAATTTGTGCCATTGAGGGGCTGCCGTCCGATCATTGTGCAGTGCATCACAGTTTTGGCGTTCCTCGCCCTGCTCAGTGTGCCTGCGCATGCAGAGGAAGGCGGTGCACTCTTGCAAGTGCAAGCGATAGCTGAATCGCCAGACTCCAGCTATTTCCGTCTGGATTTCAGTCCCAAAGTGTCAAACTTCTCGACAGTGGAAGTTGAGCCGACCCGCCCCGCGTTGAGTTTTTCCAACACGAGCAGGGCGCAGGGCGCTGTGTCCCCGCGCGGACTGAAGGGATTTGTCCGCTCGCTCGAGTTTGAGCAGAGCGGTGCTGATTTAGTTGTACGGTTCAATGTGAATGCTCCCGCAAAGTTCGAAACCGAAATTCGGGATGGAAAGCGACTGCTTGTTACAGTGCGCAAGCGCACTGGCCGCGATGCGGGGGGACCGGCACCCACGGCGGCTGCAGACAGGTCGCCAGAACAGGTGAAACGCACTTTTGTGCCAAAAGCTACGGATGTTCCGCCTGGCGAGGGTTTCGAACTGATTATGCTGAAATATGCAGACGTCAGCGAAATTGTCGGTTTGCTGACTGAGGGCGCAACCATACGGTCAAACAATGTCTTTATCCGGCGAGAGCCGGGCTTCGGTTTGCCCAACGCGAACGGATCAAGTTACAATACGGCGACCGCTACAGAGCAAGACGACAAGCCAATGGGGCAGTCCGTCGACAGCAGCATCGCCGTCAATAGACGATTGAACGCCATTTGGGTCAAAGGCTCTCCGCAACGAATTGCAAGGATCAAAGAGCAAATCGCACTTATTGATGTCCCGGTAGACAGCGTCGTCCTAGAGACGCAGTTTGTTGAACTTACAGAAACCGGTGCGCGCAACATCGGTATCGACTTTGCCAACGCAAATGGGCAATTGGCTGTCGGAACCTTTCAGACCGGTCAATTCGTTCCCTTCGGGTTCGGTACCAATCCGCTCGACAGTTTGGCACTGCAGGCGGCACTTTATGCCCAAATCGAAGCCGGCGAAGGCAAAATCGTTTCAAAACCCCGTATCGCCGCCCAAAGCGGATCGACGGCTAAAATCATCACCGGTGACGCGCTGCCGATATTGACGGCCATCACGCTGTCCGGCGTTAACGGTGTGTCCCAGCAGGTGCAATACGTCAACGTGGGAGTAACGCTTCAGATTGCTCCTCGGGTCAGCCAAGATGGCTTTGTCACGTCCCACATATACGGTGTTGTTTCGAGTGTGACCGGATTTTCGCAAGGGTATCCAACCATCAGCCAGAGAGAGGCTGAAACTTCCGCTTCAGTCATGGATGGCGAGACGTTTGTGATCGGCGGGCTGACCCTGGAAAATGTGTTGCGGTCGGACTCCAAGATCCCAATTCTCGGGGACATTCCGTTGCTCGGCGATCTGTTCAGCCATGA
>VFKO01000299.1 GCA_009885515.1 Rhodobiaceae bacterium
ATCATCGCGCCATCGAGAAGCCGGCGGCTTGGCTGACGACGGTGGTCGTGCGTTTGTGCCTCGACCGGATGCGGCGGGCAAAGGCTTTGCGCGAAGTTTATGTCGGACCTTGGCTTCCCGAGCCCATTGTCACGCCGGAGGGTGGCGAGCGTCGCGAAGACGATGCGGATTCATTCGCGCATGATTTGTCGCTGGGTTTGATGCTCGTGCTGGAAAGGTTGGGGCCAGAGGAGCGCGCGGCCTTCATCCTGCGCGAGGCGTTCGACAGTTCCTACAGCGAAATTTCCTCGGCGTTGGGAAAAAACGAAACGGCCGTCCGCCAGCTGGTATCGCGGGCGCGCGAGCGCGTGAAGGCCGGGCGGCCGCGCTTTCAACCGGCGCCCGAGACGCACCGGCGTCTATTGACGGAGTTCATGTCGGCGGTCGCGGCAAACGACGCGTCCAGGCTGCTCGGGCTGTTCAAGTCGGATGTCCGCTTCATAAGTGACGGCGGCGGCAAACGCCCGGCCGCGATGCGCGTGCTCAACGGCGCGGCGGAAGTCGCCCAACTCATTCTGCATCTGGCCGATTTAAAGGGCGGTTCGCGCGAGGTGAAACTCACGATGCTCAATGGGGTGCCGTCGATTTGGGCGGTCGACGGTCTGGGCCACGAGTCGGCGATGCAGCTTGACATCGAAGGCGAGCATATTAAGGCGATCTACGTGGTGCGCAATCCGGACAAGCTTGCGCACCTTGGGACCCTGAATTGACCTCTTCGATCCCTTAGTCGCGGTAACGATCATCATACCGATCATCGTAGCGATCACGATACCGGTCGCGCCGGTGGTCGCGGCAGCCATCGCGGGCGATAGCGTTCCCGGCGATTCCTCCGATGATGAGCCCGGCAACAGTGGCCGGTCCGCGATCTCGTCCGTTCGCTGCGTTGTTACCGATGATACCGCCAATGAGTCCACCGATAATCGCACCGCCCGCCCCGTTGGAACGGCAGCGCCGGCGATCATGGCGCCGGTCCCGATATCCAGACTCCCGCCCATAACCCGGCTCCCGCCCATACCCAGGTCCCGGACCATAGCCCGGAGGTGGTCCATACTGACCGCCATTGCCATAACCCGGACCGTACCCCTGGTCGTGATTGGCCAGTGCCGGGCTCACAACTCCGGCAACCAGGACGGCACCGGCAGCGAGTGCTGAAATCAAAGTCTTTCTCATTTCAAATCTCCCAGAAAATGCTCGAAAGCACTCATGGAACCTCGCGCCTGAATGCAGGATGAACGGCGCCTAAATCTCAACTTGTGTGCCCATTTCAACAACCCTGTTGGCAGGAATGCGAAAGAATCGCGTCGCAGATAGTGCGGCCGCCTGCATGGCGATGAACAGCGCCGCCTGCCAGCGCCACATTTCCGAACGCATGGCCGGGATTAAGGTTTCCCGGCCCAGGAAAAATGTCGTCTGCATCAAATCGAACGACAAACCAAACTGACGGCACAATTCAAGGGCGCGCGGCACGTCCGGCCGCTCCATAAATCCGTAGTGCACGGTGACACGATGAAAACCCTTGCCCAATTTTTCGACTTCAATGCGCGCAGCATCGTTGAAGCGCGGAATGTCTTCCACATTGACCTTCATGATCACAACACGTTCGTGCACGACATGATTGTGCTTCAGATTGTGCAGAAACGCGGTTGGCACAACGGCTGGATTCGACGTCATAAAGACGGCAGTCCCGCTCACCCGCTCGGTCGTGCGATCCCAACCTTCTAGGAACTCGCCAATCGGCATGGCGTCACGATACAGCTTTGACACCAGGATTTCCCGCCCCCGGTTCCAGACCATAAAGGCGGTCAACGCCGCAGCAGCCGCAACAATCGGGAACCAGCCGCCGGTCGGAATTTTCAGCATATTCGACGCCAGGAACATAACGTCCACGAAAAGGAAAACGCCGAACACTGCACCCGCCATCCAGCGGTTCCAGCCCCACAACCAGCGCGCCACAATTGCCGCCAGAATCGTATCAATGGTCATCGCCCCGGTCACAGCAAGACCGTACGCGTGGGTCAGGGCGCTCGACGTTCCGAACGACACGACAATGATTGCAACGCCCACCCCCAGCAGCCAGTTGATCTGCGGAATATAGATCTGTCCCTGTTCCGTGGCCGACGTGTGACGAATGTCCATGCGCGGCAAATAGCCAAGCTGGATCGCCTGCCTGGTCAACGAAAACACGCCCGAGATCACCGCCTGGCTGGCAATCACCGCCGCACACGTCGCCAGCATGACCATGGGAATCAAAGCCCACGATGGCGCCAGTTGAAAAAAGGGATTTGTCAGCGCGCTCGGCGTCGACAGCAGCAGCGCCCCTTGTCCGAAATAACATAGCACCAGACACACAGAGACACCAATCCAGGCAACCCGTATGGGCCCCCTGCCGAAATGCCCCATATCGGCATAGAGTGCTTCCGCACCCGTCACGCACAACACGATAGAGCCCAGCGCCACAAACGCCGTCCACGGCTGTGCCACAATCATATCGACGGCGTAAAAAGGGATAATCGCCATCAGGATGTGGGGCCGCTCGATAATCTGAAACAGCCCCAACAGGCCCATCGTCAGGAACCACAACAACATGATAGGTCCGAACAATTGCCCGACGAAACGCGTACCCCTACTCTGAAACAGGAATAACGATATCAGAATAATGGTCGCCAGCGGGACGACATAGGGCTTGAAATCTTTGGAATTCGACAAGCCTTCAACCGCCGACAAGACCGACACCGACGGCGTGATCAACGCGTCCCCGTAAAACAAGGCCAGCCCCGCCAATGCCAAAAGCGATATCATCCGGCGGCGCTTGGGAGCGGCATGCCCCGTGCGCAGCGCCAGTGACGCCAGCGACAGCACACCGCCCTCGCCCTTGTTGTCCGCACGCATGATGAAGGCGCAATACTTGATCGACACCACGATCATAAGCGACCAGAACGCCAGCGACAGCACGCCGTAAACCGATGCCGGGTTCAACGCCATCCCGCCGGTGGCGCCAAACGTCTCTTTCATCATGTAAAGCGGGCTGGTCCCGATATCGCCAAAGACAATACCAAGGGCTGCCATCGCCAAAACACGTTGGCGCGAGGCGCTGACTTTCGTTTCTGTGGGTGTTTCATCCATGGCAAGTCTATCCGGCAGCTTGCTCGCCGCCTCAGCCTTTGGTTCGCTCACGGATCAATTGCATTTGCCTTACGATCACTTCAGCCTGTCGAATTGATGCTAAATCTATGAGCTTTCCGTTAAGAGCGACCGCCCCCATACCCTTTTCGGTGCCCTCTTTCATCGCCTTGAGGATGGCGTGCGCCCTTTCCAGCTCGTCCTCAGGCGGTGTGAACACGCGATTGGCAAGCTCGACCTGTGAGGGGTGAATGGCCCATTTGCCTTCGCATCCCATCACCGCAGAGCGCCTGGCTTGAGCCAAAAACCCGGCAGCGTCCGAATAGTCGCCGAACGGACCATCGATAGGCCGCAGCCCGTGCGCCCGCGCCGCCGCGACCATCCGCACCGTCGCGTAATGCCAAACGTCGGACCAATGCGTATCGCGTTTGCCAGCAGCATCAGGCTCGGTCAGCACGACATAATCCTTGTTAGGCCCGCCGATATTCGTCGTGCGCATGCCCGCAGACGCCGCATAGTCGGCCGAACCGAAATGCAGGGACTCCAGCCGCTTCGACGCCCCGGCAATGGCGTCGATATTATTGAGACCCAGCACACTTTCGATGATCACTTCCAACTTGACCTGTCGCTTGCGGCCCACCGCCATCTCGATCTGCGTCATCAGCATATCGATCGCGTAAAGATCGGCGGCGACCCCTGCCTTGGGAATCATGATCAAGTCGAGCCGCTCGCCCGCCTGTTCCATAATGTCCACGACATCCCGGTAGCACCATTGCGTGTCGAGTCCGTTGATGCGCACCGAAATGGACTTCGTGCCAAAATTCACAGTCTTCAGCGCCTGGATAATATTCGCCCGCGCTTGCGGCTTGTCGGCCGGCGCAACGCTGTCTTCCAGATCCAGACAAATGACGTCCGCATCGCTCAGCGCTGCTTTCTCGAACAACGCCGGCCGCACACCCGGCACGAACAATTGTGACCGGTTCAGCCGCGCTGGAAGTCGCTCTATTGTGGTGAAACTCATCTTGATGTCCTGCCCGCGAGGCCCAGGACCCCTCTCCAAGAGGCCGGGAAACTAGGCTTGGTGGCCTTGACAGTCAACGCTTTCGACGCACGGCCAACGGGTGTTTTTCCGCCACTAATCGCCTTAACCTTTCATCTTGAACGTGGGTATAAATCTGAGTTGTTGCAATATCGGCATGCCCCAACAATTGTTGCACGCTCCGCAGATCGGCACCGTGCGCCACCAGATGACTGGCGAATGCGTGGCGCAGCACGTGTGGTGAAAACGTTTGCGGATCAACATTGGCTTTGACCGCCAGATCTTTCATCAACTGGGCGACCCGCCGCCGCGTAAGGTGTCCCTCAATTCCGCGCGAGGGGAACAGGAATTTCTGGGCCTTCTCAAGCCCCGGCAGAAACCCCGCCCGGACTTTCAGATAGGTATTGATCGCCTCCCGCGCCGGCGCACCCAGCGGCACCAGCCGCTCTTTGCCGCCTTTGCCCTTCACCAGCAGCATTTTCCGCTCGCCCGTCACCACCCCGCCCGTCACTGCCCCGCCCGTCACTGCATTGACCGGCAAAGCGACAAGCTCGGACACGCGCAACCCCGACGCATAGAGCAGCTCGATGATACACAACAGCCGCACCGCTTCGGGCCCCTCCATCGCCGCCGCCGCATCGATCAGCGCCTGCGTTTGCGCCTCCGTCACAATCTTGGGAAGCGGCCGTCCGCGCTTGGGCGCCTCGACCGCCGAGGTCGGATCGTCACTGCGAATATCTTCGTCCAGCAGAAAGCGGTGCAGCTGCCGCAGTGCCGACAGGCGCCGCGCCTGCGTCGATGCCATCAGGCCTGCCTGCGAAAGCGATGCAAGATAACTGCGAATGTCGCCAGCCGTTGCGTTCGACAAATTCCGGCCGGCGCTGCGAACATGGCCCGAATAATCAAGCAGGTCTCGCCGGTAAGCGTCCAGCGTATGCACCGCCGCCCCGCGCTCGGCACTCATCATCTCCAGAAACGCTTCCAGGTGATGCAATCCCAATTCAGATCGTGCTGTCATGTCGGCCACCCCGGAAAAGGGAATCACGCGAAGACCTCGACCATGCACGAAGTTCACCAAACAGCGATGCCCCTGGAGAAAGCCAGCCTGGGGGGCATTTCTCGATTCCCCGTGCATGTGTACATGATAAGGATTTCCGCCATTTCAAACCGCTGCATTTTCGCAAGAATTCCCGGAATTCTGCGCAATTTCATTAGCATGCACGTAACATGCACCAGAAAGCTTCACCGGCAACACGTTGGTGTCATTCGGCATAGGTTCGTCTAGCTCTAAATTAAATCTGCGCTGACTTTTGCTATGCCTGCTCACGAGATAGCCGGCCCGTATCGCCGCCTTGCAGCGCCGCGACGCCGACGATGGATCGATCTGCAACTGCCTCGCCACCGCTTTCACCGAGCGATCATATTCGTCCGAAATTTTGCGCACGGCCTCGACCGTTTGGCGAATATGCCAGGGCACCGCCGCCTGCAACGCTTCCGCCATGAGATCGGCGACATGCCTGCGCACCTCATCGTAGTCCCTCATCTCGGCCACAATACGCCCCTCCGCGTCGCGTCCCCGCGTTTCGCGGTGCAGCAAGGCATGAGCCTCGATCAGGCTCAGCAAACACGAGAAGTCCCGCCGCATCCGCACGACCGCTGTGGCACACTGATCCGCCAGCGCCGCCGCATAGGGCACCACCACCCGCCGCTCACCGGTCGCGAGCGCTGCCTGAAACGCAGGCCACGCAGGATCGACTGCCAATTTGTCCTCTCCCGGACCGCCCTGCCCCTGCGCCACCGCCTGCATGACGCGCCGTGTCTGTTCGGCGCTCTCATTGGACGTAAGTGTCAGCAGCCGCGTCTCGGTTTCCACGTCTTCTCCCAGGCGCGTCGTCGTCAAGATCAAGCCGGTCGGACCTTTTTTCTGAATGATGCGGCTGACGCTGCCGTCTTTTTTGCGTTCAACCGTGTGCCAGGAAATGTGCCCCTCACTCAGCAAGGTCCGGATAAAATAGTTGCGCAAGCGCCCGGCCGCACCCGCCGCTTCCGCCAGCACGATGTGACGATGCGAAACATCGTCGCCCAGATAAACCAGCGATTTCTCGCTCATCCCCGTCAGCTTCAGGGCAGCCTGTTCCGGAAAATGCGCCAGCACCCGGTCGACCAGAAACGACTTGCCGCCCGACGACGACCCCTTCACCAGAACACTGACCGGCCGCGCCAAAAGCCGTGAGGTCAGCGCCA
>VFKO01000012.1 GCA_009885515.1 Rhodobiaceae bacterium
AAATCGACAATCGCACCATGATGACCTCAATCCCTGGCATCTTTGCAGCAGGCGACATCGTGCGCGGTGCATCGCTGGTAGTCTGGGCCATTCGCGACGGACGCGACGCGGCCGAGGCCATCCACCAACACCTTGAAACCAAAGGCGTGCGCACTGTCCGCGCCGCGGCGGAATAAACACATGACCGAATCCGCGCAAACCGAACTCAGCCGTTACCTCGAAAATGCCCGCCGCCTCGAAGAAGGCCACGCCTACGCGCCCGATCAGGAACACGATGCTTGCGGTGTCGGCCTCGTTGCCGCCATCGACGGCAAGCCGCGCCGCGAAATAGTGCTGCACGCCATCAACGCCCTGAAATGCGTCTGGCATCGCGGTGCAGTGGATGCCGACGGCAAAACCGGAGATGGCGCCGGACTTCATATTCAAGTGCCGCAACAGTTCTTCGCCGATGAAGTGAAACTGACCGGCCACGCGCTCGAAGGCGGGCGCATCGGCATCGGGATGATTTTCCTGCCGCGCACCGATTACAATGCCCAAGAAACCTGCCGCACCATCGTCGAAGCCGAGATTTTGCGCTTCGGCTATTACATCTATGGCTGGCGCCAGGTGCCGGTCGACATTTCCGTCACTGGCGAAAAGGCCAACGCCACAAGGCCAGAGATTGAACAAATCATGTTCGACACCGGCGCCAAAAAAGATGTCGAGGCGATCGAGCGCGATCTGTTTATCATCCGCCGCCGCATCGAAACCCAGGTACGCAAAGCCTCGATCCCGAATTTCTATATCTGCTCGCTCTCTACCCGCTCTCTCATTTACAAAGGCATGTTCCTCGCCGAGCAACTATCGACATTCTATCCCGATCTGCTTGACCCGCGCTTCGTCTCGCCCATGGCGATCTTCCATCAGCGCTATTCAACCAACACATTTCCCACTTGGTACCTGGCCCATCCCTTCCGCATGCTGGCGCACAACGGCGAGATCAACACGCTCAAGGGCAACATCAACTGGATGAAAAGCCATGAAATCCGCATGGCCGCAGATGCCTTTGGCGTCTACCAGGAAGACATCAAGCCGATCATTCAACCAGGCTCGTCCGACTCCGCCGCCCTCGACGCCGTCTTCGAAGTGCTTTGCCGTGCGGGCCGCTCGGCTCCCATGGCCAAGACCATTCTCATCCCCGAAGCATGGTCCAAGAACAAAACCGCAATGCCCGAATCTCATCGCGCGATGTATCAATACGCCAACGCCGTGATGGAACCATGGGATGGTCCCGCTGCTCTGGCCATTACTGATGGCCGCTGGGTGCTGGCGGGCCTCGATCGTAACGGGCTGCGCCCGCTGCGTTACACGATCACCCAGGATGGCTTGCTCTTCGTCGGCTCCGAAACCGGCATGGTCGTGCTGCCGGAACAGACAATCATCAGCAAGGGCAGGGTGGGCCCCGGTCAGATGATTGGCGTGGACCTTCAGCGTGGAAAATTCTTCGACGACCGTGCGATCAAGGACGAACTCGCGGCCGAAAAGCCGTACATCGACTGGACGAAAAACATCATTGATCTCGAGCCAATCATCGGCCCCGGCCCGGAACCCCGGATGTTCAAAGACAAATCCGATTTCCGCCGCCACCAGCTTGCAGCCGCGATCTCGATGGAGGATCTGGAGATGATCCTCCATCCCATGGTCGACGACGGCAAGGAACCGGTGGGTTCGATGGGTGACGACGCCCCGCTCGCGGTGCTGT
>VFKO01000391.1 GCA_009885515.1 Rhodobiaceae bacterium
AGATCGCTCAAGGGATGGCTGGGCTCGCGCACCGGTTGCCGCTCGATCCGCATCATCGCAAGACTACTCAGTACCGCGAGATACGACACCCCGTTCAGCGCAATGCACCAGCCCTCGCCCACCGCCGCCACCAGCAATCCGGCCATGGCCGGGCCCACCAGGCGCGCCGCGTTGAACATGATGGAGTTGAGCGCAATCGCCCGTGGCAGGTCAGCGCGGCCTACCATCTCGATGGTGAAGGACTGGCGCGTCGGCACGTCAAAGGCATTAGCCGTCCCTGACAGCAGAGCGAAGGCGATGATATGCCAAACCTCGACGGCCCCGCTCAGTGTCAGCGCCGCCAGTCCGCAAGCACTGACCATCATCGCAATCTGCGTCGCAAATAAAATCCGCCGCCGGTCGAGCCGGTCCGCGACCACACCCGCAAGTGGCGCAATCAACAACATCGGCGCCTGGCCAACAAACCCAACAAGCCCAAGCAGAAAGGCCGAGTCCGTGAGCCGGTAAATCAGCCACGACTGCGCAATCGCCTGCATCCAGAAGCCGATCAGCGAAACGGACTGTCCTGCAAAGAAGAGCCGGTAATTCCGGTGACGAAATGCGCTGAAGAGCGCGCCGTGTGTGGCTATGTCGGGAGCGTGTCGCAATGCGCGCGCAACTTAAGCAGCTGCCAGCAGATTGAAAAGGGCACCAGCGTCGCAGGCTCGTGCCCTTCAATTCAAGTGGAACTCAACGCTTGGCCAGCAAGTCGCGAATTTCCATCAACAACTTCACATCAGGCGTTGGTTCGGCCGGAACCGTTGCCGCCGGCAGGGGTTGGCGCCTCAATCTGTTGATGCCTTTCACCGCCAGGAACAGCACGAACGCAATGATCGAGAAGTTGATGACCGCCGTCACGAACTTGCCCCACGCCAACACGGCGCCCTGCTTTTTGGCTTCTTCAAGCACCGTCGCCGTAACGGATTCATTCAAACCCAAATAATAATTTGAGAAATCGACACTGCCCAGCGCACCGATCAATGGCATGATCATGTCGCCGACGAGCGAACTGACGATCGTGCCGAAGGCCCCGCCAATAATGACTCCGATCGCCAGATCGACCACATTGCCCTTGAGGGCAAATTCTTTGAACTCTTGCAACATTGGCAATAGACCCTCTTCGATAGCCCCGCCACGATTCGCCGCAGCCATACTTCGATATATCACCCCACGGCGTTCGCGTCTCGCTCAAGCCTCTTGCAATCAACTGTCTTGGAATGCTTTTAAGTTGCGTATCTTCATTCACAGGCTCACCCCATGACATTGTCACCCGCACCGTTGTTCCAGCCCTTCAAGCTCAAAAACCTGACGCTTCCCAACCGCATCGTCATGGCGCCGATGACGCGCTCGAAAAGTCCCAATCAAATTCCGGGTGAAGACGTCGCCGCCTATTATGGCAGGCGCGCCAAAGGTGGCGTCGGTCTGATCATCACCGAAGGTGTTGCCCCTGATCATCCCGTCGCCCTCAACGACGACAACGTCCCCAATTTTCACGGTGAGGCTCTCAAGGGCTGGGCCAAGGTTCTGAAAACCGTCAAAGCCGAAGG
>VFKO01000340.1 GCA_009885515.1 Rhodobiaceae bacterium
CAGACGACGAAGCCGATGGCACCGATTGAGACCATCGCATAGGCCATGCCCAGATAGCCGAACACCGGCTTTTTCGAGAAGGTCGAGACGATCTGGCTGATCATGCCGAAGCCGGGAAGGATGAGAATGTAGACCTCAGGGTGGCCGAAGAACCAGAAGAGGTGCTGGTACAGGATCGGGTCGCCGTTGCCTGCGGGATCAAAGAACGTGGTGCCGAAATTGCGGTCTGTCAAAAGCATCGTGATGGCGCCGGCCAGAACCGGCAGCGACAGCAGCAGCAGGAACACGGTCACCAAAATCGACCAGACGAACAGCGGCATGCGGTGCAGGGTCATGCCCGGCGCGCGCATGTTGAAAATGGTGGTGATGAAGTTGATGGCGCCCAGGATCGATGAGGCACCGGCGAGATGGATCGACAGAATGGCGAAGTCCATCGCCGGACCCGGCGAGCCGCTGGTCGATAGTGGCGCATACAGTGTCCAGCCGCCTCCCACACCATGACCGCCGCTGTCGCCCTCAACGAACATCGAGAGGATCAGCATCAGAAATGAGAAGGGCAGCAGCCAGAACGAGATGTTGTTCATGCGCGGGAACGCCATGTCGGGCGCCCCGATCATCAGCGGCACAAACCAATTGCCGAAGCCGCCGATCATGGCGGGCATGACCATGAAGAAGATCATGATCAGCGCGTGGGCGGTGACGAAGGTGTTGAACATGTGTTCATTGCCGGTGAAGTACTGAACGCCCGGCTCCATCAGTTCCATGCGCATGCCGATCGACAAGGCGCCGCCGATCAGCCCCGCGATAATGGCGAAGACGATGTACATGGTGCCGATGTCTTTGTGGTTCGTCGAATAGACGTAGCGGCGCCAGCCTGTCGGATTTGGATGGTGATCGTGGGCGTCAGCGTGAGGGGCGGTCGCCATAGGTCTTGAACTCCCAATTATTTAGCGTGCGGCGAGCGCGTTGGTGGCGCCGTCGAGCTTTGCCGATGTTTTCTTTTGTGCAACCCATTCGTCAAAGCGTTCTTGACTGACGACTTCGACGGCGATGGGCATATAGGCGTGTCTTGAACCACATAGTTCAGAACATTGGCCGTAAAATACACCTTCGCGATTGGCCTTGAACCAGGTTTCGTTGAGCTTGCCTGGAACGGCATCGATTTTCGCGCCGAAGGCCGGGATGGTCCACGCGTGAATGACGTCGGTCGAGGTGACAATGACGCGAACCACGGTGTTGACCGGAACGACCACCCGTCCGCCTTCCTTGACGGCCAACAGGCGCGGTTCACCGGCGGCTTTGGCTTCTGCATCCGTGGCAATTTCAGCCAATTCTATCTCAATGCCTTGGTCGGGATATTCATATGACCAATTCCACTGGTGGCCAATGGCCTTGACCGTCAGCGCGTAATCGGGCGGAACGACTTCACCCTGATAGAGCAGCCGGATTGAAGGCACGGCGATCAAACCAAGAATGACCACCGGAACGATGGTCCAAATGACCTCGATCAGCGTGTTGTGCGACCAGCTTGCAGGCTTTGGGTTTGCCCTTGAATTGTAGCGTACGATTACCCACAGCAAGAGCCCCATGACGAACAACGTGATGATCGTAATGATGACCATCACGAATTCATGGAAGTCCGAAATATCCTGCATATGATCGGTGGCCGCCTTCATATGCCACACTTGGGCGTCAGCTGCGTAGCCGCCCTCCGTAGGTTCGGCCCAACTTGACGCGGTGACCAGGAACGACGCGCTGAGCGCCGCAAGACTCGTGATTGTGTTTCGCAAGAATGCGCGCATGCGCTTCAACAGCCCCGTTTCGCCCGAGTGAATAGAAAACGCCAAGGAGAATCGCTCCCTCGCGCCAGACATGATGGCAATTTTAGAGGACGGGATTTAGCGGTGGACACCGCATGGCGTCTTTGCGACCATATGCCACAAGATACACGTGACCGTCGATTGACTCACACCATGGTGCGTCTAGTTTCCGGTCCTCAACGTCTCTCGATGCGAGCACCTCATGACCTCCTCCACCGATTTATTCTTCACGCAAGCGGGCCTCAACCGGCCAGAAGTCGAGCGAATTGTTGGTGATGCACTGAAGGGCGCCGACGACGGCGAGTTGTTTCTTGAGTACCGGTTGTCGGAAAGTTTCGTCTTTGACGACGGACGGATGAAATCTGCCAGCTTCGATACGACGCAGGGGTTTGGACTGCGCGCGGTGGCGGGAGAGGCGATCGGGTTCGC
>VFKO01000472.1 GCA_009885515.1 Rhodobiaceae bacterium
ATCAAATAGAACAGTAGAAACCGGAAGAAGCCCATTGCGTCTTCGACGTTGTCGCCGAAAACCCAAAGAAACAGCATGTTCCCTGCAAGGTGCCACCAATCGCCATGCAAAAACATATAGGTCAGCAAGGTCACTTCAGGCGGGAGCAGCGCAAATTCCGCCGGCAGTTTCGCGTTGCCCAGCAATGAAGTCGGAATCACACCCGCCGACATTGCAATACGCACGAGGTCCGCTTCGACCAACGAATCTTGCCAGATAAAAACAAACACATTGATCGCAATCAACATCAAGGTGGCGTACTGAAACGAAATAACCTTGAGCGGGTTGTCGTCTTTAAGTGGCAGAAAAACCATGAGAGCCTCAGTGTGCTAGAGCTGACCGTCAAGCCATACCCTACCGGACTGGAATGCAACAGGCGATGAGAATGAACTACGCCTTGAGCATTGCGCGCACGTCGTCCACTACGCGCAGCCAATTATCGACGTGACGCTTTAAGTTCGCCAAAGAAACGCCGTCCTTGATATTGATGGAATAATCAAACATGAACGTCTTTCCGTCCTTCGCAATGTAAGCACGGCCAAAGACGAATTTTTGATTGTAGATATTCGCGGCGTCCAACGTGGTCTTTTTACTCAACTCCCATTGCGCCAGAAACTGCAAATTGTTGCAACGCCGGTTGCCTGCTCCTTCGCCATCGCAGTCGTACATATTGACGTAAAATTCAGTACCCTTCGGTGCTTTGGCTTTAAGCCATGGATCGGTTTCATTTTCCGTTGCGTCTTTAACGGTCATGCCATGCGACGTTAAAATTTTTGCCAACTCAGCGCGCGTCACGCCTTTCTCGAATGACACGGGTGCTGTTTCGGCTGCAAGAACCGGGTTGCAAATGCCGGCAACCACAATGCACACGCCACTGAGAACCTTGCGCATAAATCTCTCCGTCTAAAATCATCGCATCTAGCGGCGAAAACTAGCCGCCTCGGACTCAATTGCAACTAACGCAATTTTTAAGTGCGGTTTGCGCCAGGCACCCACAGCACATCACCCCGTGACAAATTAGCATAACGTGCGGCGACAAAAAGAAAATCCGACAATCGGTTGGAATACTTGACGGCGGCCGCTCCAACCGGTTCGCTTTGTGCAAGCTTGACGATCAAGCGCTCGGCCCGGCGGCACACTGTGCGCGCAACATGAAGATGTGCAGCCAACGCAGTGCCTCCTGGAAGCACGAACGACCGCAGAGGCTGCAATGCTTCATTCATCTCATCAATTTCACGCTCCAGCCGGTCGACTTGCGCATCGACGATGCGCAATGCCTTTGCCGCAATCTCGCTCCCATCTTCTGGCACGCAAAGATCCGCACCTAAATCAAAGAGGTCATTTTGCACCCGTGCGAGCTTGACATCGAGTTCGCCATCCGCATTCAGCCGGGCAACGCCCACGCACGCATTCGTCTCGTCAACCGTGCCATAGGCCTCGATGCGTACATCGAATTTCTTGACACGCTTGCCTGAGCCAAGTCCGGTTTCGCCCTTGTCACCGGTGCGTGTGTAGATACGATTGAGGACGACCATTTCCGTCTCCTTACTGAGGTCCGCGCCCGGAAAAATAAAGCACAGCCATAACCAGGATGATCGCCACAAACTGTGCGACGATGCGGTACCGCATGAGTTTATTCGAATAGGATCGGGCAAAATCACCGCCCCGGAACAGGCTGTAGAGTCCAGCGGCCAACACTGCCGCCACGATCAGGATCGCGATACCGATCAAAAGTTTGCCTTCAAACATGCTCATGCCTTACCGCGTAAGGACCGGCCCTGCAACTTCAAGTCGCGTCGCTAGTTCCCGTCTTCAAGCAATCGCCGCGCAATCACCTGCGCCTGTATTTCCGCCGCGCCTTCAAATATGTTCAATATACGCGCATCGCAAAGCACCCGGCTCACAGGGTATTCGAGTGCAAATCCATTGCCGCCGTGGATTTGCACGGCGCTATCGGCAGCGGCCCATGCCACGCGCGCAGCCAGCAGCTTCGCCATACCTGCCTCAAGATCGCATCGCCGTCCGGCATCTTTCTCCTGCGCGGCAAAATAGGTCAGTTGGCGAGCAACCATAATTTCCACCGCCATCATAACGATCTTGTTGGAGACACGCGCGAACCCGTAAATGGCTTTGCCAAACTGCTGCCGGTCCTGCGCATAACGCAACCCAAGATCCATCGCTGATTGGGCAACACCGATCGCGCGTGCTGCTGTTTGAATGCGCGCAGACTCAAATGTAACCATCAATTGCTTGAAACCCTGCCCCTCGTCGCCGCCCAGCAGATTGGCGTGCGGCACCTCAAAGCCGTCGAATCCTAGCTCGTATTCCTTCATCCCGCGATAGCCCAGCACGCCGATTTCTCCGCCTTTCATCCCCTGAACCGGGAAAGGCTGGGCTTGCGTACCGCGCGGCTTGGGTGCCAGGAACATCGACAAACCCTTGTAGCCGGGCGCGTCGGGATTTGTGCGCACCAACAACGTCATCATATCTGCTCGCGCCGCATGCGTGATCCAGGTTTTGTTGCCGGTGATTTTCCACACATCGCCATCGCGGACTGCACGCGTACGCAGGCTCCCCAAATCCGACCCCGTATTCGGTTCCGTGAATACCGCCGTCGGCAGAATCTCGCCGGAGGCAATCTTGGGCAGCCAATATTGTTTCTGCTCGGCCGTGCCGCCGCCAAGAATAAGTTCGGCAGCGATCTCCGACCGAGTGCCCAGCGAACCCACGCCGATATACCCGCGCGATAGTTCCTCAGAGACCACGCACATCGCCATCTTGCCAAGCCCGGCGCCCCCGAAACCTTCCGGGATCGTCAACCCGAACACGCCAAGCGCGCTCATGCCTTCGACCACGGAAAGGGGGATCAACTCGTCCTTCAAGTGCCAACCATGCGCGAAGGGCGCCACGCGGTCGGCAACGAATTTGCGGAACTGGTCGCGAACCAGGTTCATCTCGTCGTCAAGCGCAACATTGCCGTAGGTGATGGCACCCGTTTGCGCAGCCACCAGCGACGCCAAGCGTGCTTTGACATCGGGGCCAAAGCCCTCGGCAATCAGATCTCCAACGGCCCCGGACTGAAAGCGCCCTGCATCGGCGCTCGACACGCCCAAATCGGAAAGGCGTACGACTTCGCCTTGGCTCATCGGAATGCCGCCGGCAATTTGCGCGCAATACTCGCCGAAAGCAGCACTCAAAATCAATTGCTCGAACTCATCGAATTTGCCTTGCGCTTCAAGCCGTTCGGCCCAGCGCTGCATTTGTCTCAGGGCTTCGACATAGGTTGAAAGCCAAGCAAACCCATGTGCCGCATGTTGAGCGTTATCGATGCCCTTCGCGGCTTCAATAGCTGCTCGAACATTGCGCTTGGCATTCAGGTGCAAGGCCTCCGCCGCGATGACGGCAGCACGAACGGCCGGGAGAAGTGCTTTTGAACTTACAACAGTCATGTCGTCACTTTCGCAATTTGGTCCGATAACCACATCCAGGTTTCTGTTAGATGATCCCACGCCCATGGCAGGACTTCGGTGAACACAAGGTGCAAGCCCAACCACCCGATATAAAGGGCAAACATCGATCCCACGACGCCCGCAAAGACGAGAAGTCCATCGCGCTCGATAATCGCAATCGACATAAAAGCGATGGCAACGCCGGGTGGAAAATTCGTGCCTGGCCCCGGAAGGGCAATCACGATGGCAAGAATGAAAACCAGCAGCCCCAACAATCGCTCTCCCAGCCGCCCAACAATAAATTGCATGCGCGGTTTGCAAATCGTCTCGACCCACCGCATCGCAGGAATCGCTCTCTTGACCGTTTTCTCGAGATCGGTTTTGAGAAAACTTCGCCGCGCAATACTCTTGGGCAGCCAAGGTGTGCGGTACCCAGCCAGCATCTGCAGTCCGAAAAAAAGCAGCGGCACGGAAAAAATCGTGGCAAATCCCGGTGGCGCGATCGCACAGGCCACACCGAACAGCAACAACAAGAAGCCAAAACTACGCTCGCCCAACCCGTCCATCAGATCCTGCAGGCTCATCCGTTCGCCCGGAAAATCACGCACAATTTCAAGCAGGACTTCGGACGTGGAGCGATGGTTGCTGGTGGCGGTCATATTTGTGCTTACAAACTCAATCTCAAGACTGGACGCTTCGGATCGTCGCGGATCACCGCGAATCCCAGCCGAAGATATGTCGATTCAGCCCCATTCCACAACTCATCATCGTCACAGGCGCTGCGTTTGGGGTGGGCATCGACCGTTCGCGCTCCGCGCAAGCGCAGATCGGATACGATAAGACCGAGTGCAATTCGCGCAACACCCTGTTGCCGGGTGGTCGGCAACGCAAGTATGCAACCGATCATCCAGGCAGTGTCGTCGGAGGGCAAATCGAACCGGGCTGCGAGCCTGGCGAACGCATCCCGCTTCCAATCTTAGCGCTTCCCGGCCTCGATAACATCTTCAATGGTACGCAAACCTGTCCGTGTGGAGTTCACCAGCACCGCCATATTGCCGGGCAAATGCTGGTTCTTCCACATCTTCGTATGCGCCTTGGGAATATCGTGCCACGAGAATACTTCCGACATGCACGGGTCAATGCGCCTCTCGACCACCAAGCGGTTAGCCTGAGAGGCCTGCTGTAGATTCGCAAAATGCGATCCTTGAATACGTTTCTGCCGCATCCACACATAGCGGGCATCAAATGTGATGTTGTAGCCCGAGGTCCCGGCGCAGAATACGACCATGCCGCCGCGTTTGACCACCAGGCACGACACCGGGAATGTTGCTTCGCCCGGATGCTCGAACACGAAATCGACGTCGTTGCCTTTGCCGGTGATGTCCCAAATGGCCTTGCCGAACTTGCGCGCTTCTTTGGTCCACTCATCATAGGCCGGCGTACCAACTTGCGGCATCGCACCCCAGCAATTGAAGTTTTTACGATTGATGACGCCTTTGGCGCCCAGGTCCATCACAAAGTCGCGTTTAGTATCGTCTGATATAATGCCGATCGCATTGGCACCCGACACCGCACACAACTGCACCGCAAAAGATCCCAATCCACCCGACGCGCCCCACACCAATACGTTATGACCTGGCCGCAAGATATGGGGACGGTGCCCGAAAAACATGCGGTAGGTCGTAGCCAGGGTCAGCGTATAGCAAGCCGATTCCTCCCACGTCAGATGCCGGGGCCGCTCCATCAACTGGCGGTCTTGCACACGGGCAAACTGCGCGAAGGAACCGTCGGGCGTCTCATATCCCCAAATGCGCTGCGAGGGTGAGAACATAGGGTCACCGCCATTGCATTCTTCATCGTCGCCGTCGTCTTGGTTGCAGTGAATGACAACTTCGTCGCCAACCTTCCAGCGTTTCACCTTCGAACCTACGGCCCACACCACACCTGATGCGTCAGACCCTGCAACGTGATAGGGGTTTTTGTGACTGTCGATCGGTGAAACTGGCGTACCCAGTGCGGCCCAGACGCCGTTGTAATTCACACCCGCAGCCATGACGAGCACCAGCACGTCGTGGCTGTCCAACTCCCAGGTCGGCACGACTTCGATTTGCATCGATTTTTCAGGTTCGCCGTGCCGTTCCTTCCGGATGGCCCACGCATACATTTTTGACGGCACATAACCAAGCGGCGGAATCTCGCCGATCTCATAGAGATCCTTGTAGGCCATTTTTGCTTCTTTCACGCCGATGGGGGTGACAGTGGCAGCCATGATGTCCTCGATGATATTTGTGACAATTCTAAACGCCGAATATCACCGAGTCGTTGTGCGTCGCAATATAAACCGCCGTGAATTTCACCTTAAATCGCCATTTAGGTTTAATAAAATTTCAAAATCTGAGGTGATTTGGTATTTTTATGCCTAATGATGCTGCAATGCAACACTGGCGCCTTTGTCTCAGTGCTTGGAGGGGATCTTCTCGCCGGCTCTCAATTTCACTGGAATTTTGTCAGTCGCGAGCGGGCAATTGTAATGCGGCGAGCGGGCACAATTTGGATTGTAGGCGCGATTGAAATCGATCACCAGCTTGGCAGGAATGCCATCGACGTCAATGTCCAAGTAACGCCCCACGCCATAGGTTTCTTTGCCCGACAACCCGTCCAGGAAAAACGCTGATAGCGACTTGACTTGGGTCGCGTCCGGCTTGTCCGTGTACATCGCAAGCCGCACTGGCTTGCCCTCTAGCGTAAACACCGCAAAGCCCACACGATTGAACCGCTTGAACCAGCCACGCGAGGTTTGAAAGTCCACGCCTTCCAAACTTGGTGAGGGCTCGAAATTGGCCTCGACAACGGCGTTGGGATTATAAGAAAAATACTCCAAGCCCTTAAAATCGCGCGCCGCCGGATGGTGCTGATTGTAGACCATCACCCGCAAACCATTGACGCCGGGTTTGACTTCGGTAAGAGCAAAACGCACATCGATCCCGAGCGAAACGTTCAAGGTCTGCGGCTTTTCCAATGTGAATGTCTTGGTCTGACCCTTGTGCAGTACCGCAGCGCCGCCGTCTCTGTAAGTCACCCGCAACCCGTCGGGTGCCGCCAGCGCATCGAGCGTCCAAACATACTCCAGCGCCTTCTGCTTACGATTCGTCAGCCACGCGCTCTGTCCGTCGTTCAGATAGACCGCATCGTCGATCTTGAGGATGGCAAACTTCTCAGTTGACCACGCGGCATTTTCTTTCGCGCTCCATTCTTGCCACGTGTCAACCGCACCTGCGCTGACGGGCAGTGCACTGGCGCCCCAGGCAGCAAGCGTGAGCGCGACCGTCGGCAACCATAGCGTTCTCATCGGCACTCCCTCCAATTACCCAGCATTAATGCTTTCTTACAGCGTTGCCCAAGCCATGCAACTAAGATTAGATCGCCGTGCTGCGGCGCAGCGCGACGACACCACGGCAGGACAATGCGCGACAAACCCTGGATTTTCCGAACCTACGCAGGCCATTCGACCGCGCAAGCCTCGAACGCGCTTTACCGCGAAAACCTGTCGCGCGGCCAGACGGGCCTGTCAGTCGCCTTCGATTTGCCGACCCAAACCGGTTACGACAGCGACGATCCCAAGGCCAAGGGCGAGGTCGGTAAGGTCGGCGTTCCCATCTCGCATCTGGGCGACATGCGCATGCTGTTCGAAGGCATCCCGCTTGCCACCATGAACACCTCGATGACGATCAATGCGACGGCACCTTGGCTGCTCGCGCTTTATATCGCCGTCGCCGATGAGACCGGAACGCCGCGCAAGGACCTGCAAGGAACGACGCAGAACGACATCATCAAGGAATACCTCTCGCGCGGCACCTACATCTATCCGCCAAAGCCCTCCCTGAAGCTGACCGCCGACACGATCGCCTTCACCTATCGCGAAATGCCGAAATGGAATCCCGTCAACGTCTGCTCGTACCATCTGCAAGAAGCCGGCGCCACGCCGCTGCAGGAAATCGCATACGCGCTCGCCGCCGCCACCGCCATCCTCGATGAAGTCAAACGCAGCGGCCAAGTTCCCGACGCCGACTTGGGCCGCGTCTTCGGCCGCATCTCGTTCTTCGTCAATGCCGGAATCCGCTTCGTGACGGAGACGTGCAAGATGCGCGCCTTCACCGAGCTTTGGGACGAGATCGGCCGCACGCGCTACGGCGTGACCAACGAAAAGGACTTGCTGTTCCGCTATGGCGTGCAAGTGAATTCGCTGGGCCTCTCCGAGCAACAGCCCGAAAACAACGTCTATCGCATCTTGCTGGAAATGCTGGCCGTCACCCTTTCGAAGAACGCCCGTGCCCGCTCCGTGCAATTGCCCGCCTGGAACGAAGCGATCGGCCTGCCCAGACCCTGGGACCAGCAATGGTCGTTGCGCGCCCAGCAGATTCTCGCGCTCGAGACCGACTTGCTCGAATTCGGCGATCTTTTCGATGGCTCGCCGGTCATCAAGGCGAAAGTCGACGAGCTCAAACGCGAGGCCCTCGCCGAACTCGCCCGCATCGACCAGATGGGCGGCGCGATCAAAGCCGTCGAAACCGGCTATATCAAAGAGCGCCTCGTCGAATCGAACGCCGCCCGCGTGGCTGCGATCGAGTCGGGCGATCAGACGGTCGTCGGCGTCAACGCCTACAAGGAAACCGCGCAGCCGGGTTTGGCGGGCGGCGCGTCATCCGTCGTCACCGTCGATGCCTCGGCCGAGCGCGGTCAGATCGAGCGCCTCGCCGCGTGGCGCAAAGGCCGTGACGCCAAAGCCGTCTCCCAATCGCTCGACGAACTGCGCCGCGCCGCCTCCGACGGACGCAACATTATGCCACCCTCCATCGCCTGTGCGAAGGCGGGCGTCACGACGGGCGAGTGGGCGGGCGAATTGCGCAAGGCTTTCGGCGAATTCCGCGCCCCCACCGGCGTCGCCGCCGAACCACGCCTGTCGAACGACGAAGCGATCGGGCGATTGCGCGAAAAAGCCAGAGCAGTAGCTGCGCGTCTCGGCCGCGCGCCATCGCTGCTTGTCGCCAAACCCGGCCTCGACGGCCACTCGAACGGCGCCGAACAAATCGCTTACCGCGCCCGCGATTGCGGCTTCGCGGTTGTCTATGACGGCATTCGCCTGACGCCCGCCGAAATCGCCAAGGCCGCGAAGGAAAAGCGCCCGCACGTCATCGGCCTGTCGATCCTCTCGGGCAGCCACAAGGAACTCGTCGCCGAGGTGATGCGCGAATTGAAGGCGGCGGGCGTTACCGACATCCCCGTCATCGTCGGCGGCATCGTCCCCCCCGAAGACGAAGCCGCCCTCAAAGCGCTCGGTATCGCCCGCATCTACACGCCCAAGGACTTCGATTTGAATGCAATCATGGGCGACATGCTTGAGTTTGTGGCGAAATGATCGGGTTGCAAAGTAGTAACATTTATGTTACCTAAATGGTGACATTGCTCGAATACCTCGATACGAAAGGCAAGAGCCCGTACCGCGGTTGGTTCGACAGTCTTGATGCGCAAGCGGCCGCCAGGGTTGCCATCGTGCAAACGCGGCTGTCGCTTGGGAACTTCTCAAACGTCAAGGGCGTCGGTAGCGGGGTCTTTGAAATACGCCTTGATTTCGGGCCAGCCTACCGAATCTACTTCGGCAAAGATGGCGATACGCTCGTCATTTTGCTGGCTGGAGGCACGAAGAAACGGCAGCAGGACGACATCGAAGCCGCGCACAAGCGTTGGTTGGACTACAAGAAGCGAACAAAGAAGAAGGACGATTGAGCAATGGCGCTGACCCGCGATTTCAAGGAAACGATCCAGGCGCGCGCGCGTCGCGACCCGGCGTTTCGCCGCGCACTGTTGCGCGAAGGTGTCGAATGCATGCTCTCGGGCGACATCGAAACTGGAAAAGCCGTGCTGCGCGATTTCATCAATGCGACCGTGGGGTTTGAACGCCTGGGCACCAAGACGCGCATTCCGTCGAAGAGTCTAATCCGCATGTTCGGCCCTCGCGGCAACCCGCAGGCAAAAAACCTGTTCGACGTCGTCGCCGCGCTTCAGAAGGAAGAAGGTGTTCGCCTCAGCGTCGAATCGACGAACCGCTCGCGCCGCGCATGAAACTCTTCAACCCAATCGCCCGCGCATGGACTTCGACGAGCTTGGCCAATTTCCCCGCCATCGTCGTTTGAACCAAATTAAGAAGTTCACTC
>VFKO01000576.1 GCA_009885515.1 Rhodobiaceae bacterium
TGCGTGACGGTTTGTACATGCCGGCGGAATGGGCACCCCACGCGCGGACCTGGATGGCGTGGCCGTGCCGGTTGGAACCGTGGGGATCGGCCGAGGGTCTGTTGCGGGCACAGGTGGGCCTTGCTGGCGTGGCACGTGCTATATCAGGGTTCGAGAAAGTAACGATGGCGGTGCGTCCTCAAGACAAGGACGAAGCGCGGATGGCGCTGGGGAAGGGCATTGAATTTCTTGAAGTCGATATCGATGATTCGTGGACGCGAGATACTGGCCCGGTGTTTGTAACCGACGGCCGCGACGGTGTTGCCGGCGTGCATTGGCGCTTTAACGGTTGGGGAAACAAGTATCACCCATATGACAATGACGCGGCCTTGAGTGGCCGGATCATCGAGGCGCTTGATATGCGGCGCTATGAAGGGCCGATGGTGCTGGAAGGGGGCTCGCTTTCGGTTGACGGAGAGGGGACGTTGATGACAACGGAGCAGTGTTTGCTCAATCCCAACCGCAATCCGAACCTAAGTCTTCAGCAGATCGAAGAACGCTTGGCGCTGTATCTTGGCGTTACCAAAATCATTTGGCTCGGCGAAGGTTTGGAAGACGATGAAACCGATGGCCATGTCGATAACATCGCGTGCTTTGCGGGACCGGGCCGCGTGATGGTGTATGCACCTCAATCGAAGGGCGATTTGAATGACCGGGTGATGCGGGACAATCTGGCGCGGCTCAAGTCGGCGCTCGATGCGCGGGGCCGCGCGCTGGAGATTATCGAAATTCCCGAGCCTGGCCCGCGGGAGCGTCATGACGGGCGGCGGCTTGATATGAGTTACATCAATTTCTACTTCACAAATTATGGTGTGGTGATGCCGTCGTTCGACGACCCCAAGGATGGCGATGCCCTCAGGATTGTGCAGAAGGCGTTTTCTGACCGGCGGGTTGTTCAGGTGCCCAGCCTTGATATTGTGCAAGGCGGTGGTGGAATTCACTGCATCACGCAGCAGCAACCGGTGGGTGAAGCGTTGAAAGCGGAAAGGTTCGAGCGATGAGACAGGTCACACTTGCCGCCACGCAAATGGCCTGCGGGCCGGACCGGGCGGCGAATGTCGCGAATGCGAAACGCCTGGTGCGCGAAGCGAAGGCTGCGGGCGCGCAGGTCGTATTGATTCAGGAATTGTTCGATACGCCGTATTTTTGCAAGGACCAGTTTGCGAAACATTTCGCATTGGCGGAACCGTTTGAGGGCAATGGGCTGATCAAAGAGTTTTCGGTTTTGGCACGAGAGCTGAAAATCGTGTTGCCGCTATCATTTTTTGAACGGGCGAACAATGCCCACTTTAATTCTTTGGCGATGATCGACGCGGATGGATCGGTGCTGGGGCTTTATCGCAAGTCGCATATTCCCGATGGGCCTGGCTACCAGGAAAAGTTTTACTTCAATCCCGGGGACACTGGTTTCAAGGTGTGGGACACGCGCTACGGCAAGATCGGTGCGGGGATATGTTGGGACCAGTGGTTTCCCGAAGGCGCGCGCGCCATGGCGCTGATGGGGGCGGAGATTTTGTGCTATCCGACGGCGATCGGCAGCGAGCCACCGCCGGCGCCGGCGGTGGATTCGTCGGCGCATTGGCGGCGCGTGATGCAGGGGCACGCGGGCGCGAACTATCTGCCGCTGATCGCCTCGAACCGCATAGGGCGCGAAGTGGGTGAGACGTGCGAGATTAATTTCTATGGCACGTCGTTTATCGCGGGGCCGACGGGCGAGATTTTGGCCGATGCTGGTCGCGATAGGGAGGGGATTGTGACGGCGACGGTCGACCTTGATGCCATTGCAACAGCGCGCAATTCGTGGGGAATGTTTCGCGATCGAAGGCCGGAGTTGTATGGCGCGGTGATGACGCTGGATGGGGTGACGGGGTAGGGAGCTCAGATCCTTGCTCGGGAATAATTTGCGCTGACCCATTTCATCATGCAATGCCGAAGCGTGACGGTCATAACCTCCGCGCGGGTGGAGTTCATGGAACGGAATCTGAAATGAAGTTTGAAACTTGGGCAAGTAACAGCGCTTCGCGCACGGTTTTGCCATGACGGCCCCCGCTATCACCTGGACGCCGCTTGAACCCGGCCAATTGAAGGCGATGCGGATTGTTGCTGCCATTACGGCCCTGACCGGGCTCGCAATTGCCTTTGGACTCGACGTGGTGCTGGTCCTGAAGGCAAAGACAATGTTGGGCCTGGTTACCGTCCCAGCCGCCCTGCCGCTGCTCTACTATGGTCTCGTTGCTCCGGGGCGACGGTTCCGGCGCTGGGGTTACGCGAAAACAGGGGATGAGTTGCATGTGGCTCATGGTGTTTACGTGCACACCGAGACGTCGGTCGCGTTTCATCGCGTTCAACATATTGATGTCGCGCAGGGACCGATCGAGCGGATGTGCGGGGTGTGGCAGCTGGTGCTGAACACCGCGGGCACGCTCAACAGCCAAATCCGCCTGCCCGGTCTTTCGCGCGCGACCGCCGAGGCACTGCGCGACGAGATTCGCCGCCATGTCCGGGCGGACCCGGAATGAGCGGCCAGAGAATGAACGGTGCTGGCCAGCCCCGGCGGCTTCATCCGGTCATCCCCCTGCTTACGCTCATCAAGCAATTGCCGCAGATGCTGCTGCCGGTCATAGGCGTGGTCGCGCTCGCGCAGGACAAAGGTTTCGGCTTGGTTCTGCTGGCGGTGGGTGGTTTGCTAGTGGTGGTCCTCGCGTTTCAGGTTTTGGCATGGTGGCGCTTCACATACACACTGCTTCCCAACGAGATGTACATCGAAAGCGGCATCGTCTCGCGCAACCGGCGAAGCATTCCGTGGGACAGGGTGCAGGATGTCGAGATCGAACGGGGGCCGCTCGCCCGGGTTCTTGGTCTGGCCAAGGTCAAGCTGGAAACCGGTGGATCGGGGAGTGACGAGGGGCTGCTCGATTCGATAGCGCTCGCGGATGCGTTGGCATTGCGCGACGAGGTCAGGGCGCGGCGGGGGATGGTGGTTACAAACTCCCCACAGGAGCGGGCCGCAGAGCCACCGGTGTTCAAGATGACGGTGCCGCGCCTCCTTCAGGCCGGGCTGTTCAACTTCTCGGTGATCTGGCTCGCGGTGATCATCGGTGCGATCCAGTATTTCGATGAGCTGCTGCCGTGGTCAGTGGACGATGTCGAGGAATGGATCGGCGTGCATCAGGAGGAGATATGGGGCTTGGTCAGCCCGGTCACGGTCTTGCCGGCGCTTGGGTTATTCTTGTTGCTGGGCACCATTGCGGGCGTGATCCAGATGTTTGTGCGCAACTACGGCTTCACATTGTCACTTGACGGCCGGACACTGCGGCGCGTGCGCGGGTTGGTGACGCGCACCGAGATCGCCATGCCGCTCCGCCGCATTCAGGCAGCGCGAACCGTCGCCGGTTGGCTGACACGCCGTTATGGTCTGTGCCGGGTGGACGTGCAGACTATGGCGGGCGCATCGTCCGGCGGTGTGCAGGACCTCGCCCCGCTGGCGAATGCGGACGAGGCGGCGCGCCTGCTGGCGATTGCCGGGGGCTTCAAGCGTATTGCGCCGGAGCGTTTCTTGGCCGTGGCGCCGGTCCATCGATGGTACGACGCGCAGACTGAGGCATTGCCGCTGGCGCTCATAGTGCTGGTCGCGGGTTTTATCTCACCGCCCGTTTGGTGGGGGTTGGTGTTCGTTGGATTGCTAGGGATCGTGCAGGTGATCGGGGCGCGGCCGCATGGCTGGCGACTGGAGGGCGATATGCTCCATGTCCGCGATGGCTGGTTCAGCCAAGATCACTGGCTGCTGCCCGTTGCCAGCATTCAGTCGGTCTCGCTCAGCACTGGCCCTTTGCAGCGGCGGCTCGATCTAGCGACCGTCGCCATCGACAGTGCAGGGGGGCAAACGGGCGGCCTGCGCATCCGCAACCTTGCGGTCAACGAGGCGCGGGCGCTGGTCGAGTGGTGTCGGACATGGCGACGCCTTGGCGCGCCTGAAAAACACGGGTGAGTGCGCTTGGAAGCCAGCGAGGAGTAAGTGGTGCAAGTCCACGATGATGAAAGTCTAGCGAACCACATCGGCTCCGAGCCGTGCATTGAATCAAGCCGGGCTATGACGAGTGTTTGAGGAATTATGCCAGCGGCCGGAGTTTTCCCGCAAAGTCCCCCATCGTCTGCAGCAGCAAGTGTTGCGCAGCCACTTGCCCCCGCAAGCGGGGGAAGACAGCAGAGTCTCTCATCTTCCTCCGCTTGCGGGGGAAGTCCCTGCGCAGCACTTCGCTGCTGCAGGGGATGGGGGCGCCGTTTGTAGTGCATGTAGCAGGTTTTAGAGGAGGTTGACGTTTTTGTGCAAGAGGGTGAGAGGCATAAAAAATATAGTGACATGATGATGCCAATGAGATGATTCAAAGCGAGCGGCCTTTTTTTATCGCGGTCGAGCCGAATTTGGCGCGGACTTTGTCCATGGCGTGTTCGGCAGCGTCGCGGCGGGTGCCCTGGGTGTCGATGAGGTCGGCCTCGTCGCATTGAGATGCGGGGACGATATCGGCGAGGCCGATGCCGATCAAGCGGTAGCGGGCGCCGTGGGCTTCGGCGGTCAGGAGGCCGGATCCGGTTTCGAAGAGGCGGCGGGCGAGTTGCGTGGGACGGTCCAGGGTGTGACGGCGGCTGATGATTTTGAAGTCTGAGGTTTTGAGTTTGAGTTGAACGACTTTGCCGCCGAGTTTTGACGCCTTGGCACGGGAGGACACTTTCTCGCACAGGCTCCAGAGGATTTCAGAGAGTTCGCTGGGGGCGGCGGTGTCAGATTCGAGAGTGGTTTCGGCTGAGATGCCTTTGGCGGCAAGGCGGGGCTCGATGGCTCTGGTGTCGTCGGCGCTCGACAGGCGCCATATCCACAAGCCACTTGCGCCGAAGCGGCTGCTGAGTTCCTTCGGGTTGCGGCGGCGGGCATCGCCGATAGTGAAGATGCCCTCGCGCGCCAGAGATTGGGCGAAAGCTTTGCCGACGCCGGGGATTAGGGTGACGGGGAGTGGCGCTAAAAAGTCCAAAGCTTCGGCGCGGCCGATAACTTTGAAGCCGCGGGGCTTGTCGAGGTCGGAGGCGATTTTGGCGAGGAATTTGTTGAAGCTGAGGCCGACTGAGACAGTGATGTGGAGTTCGTCTTCGATGCGCTTGGAGAGGCGAGCAAGGGTTTGGGCGGGTGTGGACTTGTGCAGACGCTCGGTGCCGGTGAGGTCGAGGAACGCTTCGTCGAGGGAGAGGGATTCGACCAGCGGTGTGGTCTCTTGCATCAGGCGTTTTACGTCGCGGCTGACGGTTGCGTATTTTTGCATGTTGGGGCGCACGACGACAGCGTTCGGGCAAGCCGCCAAAGCCTTGAACATTGGCATCGCGGACTTCACGCCGAAGGTGCGGGCGATGTAGCAGGCTGTAGAGACGACACCGCGCTTGCCACCGCCGATGATGACGGGCTTATCGGCGATCGAGGGGTCGTCGCGCTTTTCGATTGAAGCATAAAAGGCATCGCAATCGATGTGGGCGATGGCGAGGTGGTTGAGTTCCGGGTGGTTGGTCAGGCGCGGGCTTCTGCAGGCGGGGCAGCGTTTTGGTGGTGCCTCATCGAAGAGTTTCATGCACTCGCGGCAGAGTACGCCCATGTCAGCCCGTTCGAATGACGGAGGTGATCCAATTCTCGGCTGTGGGCCAATCGTCAATCCGGCGATGTGCATCCGGACAGTGTGGAACGAGTTTGGCCAGACGCAGATCGGCGACAAAATGCAGGCGGTGGACATGCGGGGTTTCGCTGGCCACAGAGGTCAAGTGCGGCGGCAAGTCGTCGATGAAGACCACCGGTTGGTGAAAGCCTTCGATGAGGCCTTTGACCACGATGCCTTTGGGTCCGCGTCCTGCAATCACGGGATAGGGCATGTTGTGGCGCGTGAGGTTTTCAATGCGGGCGTCGTGAGATGTTTCGGGCAAGTTGGAGAGAACCAGGATCTGCGCCTGTCTGCTCAAATTCGCAAGTGCGGTTGCCGCTCCCGCAACCGGTTGAAGGTGCGGGGTTTGCGTCGCAAAGAACTGGCCGAAGAGTTCGGTCACGCGCTCGTCGGTGATGCGGTCTTTCGTGATTTGGTCGCGGACGTTGCCGTGGATACGATACGATGAAAAATCATGGTAGTAACCGAGCGTATGCAAAAAAGTTTCGAGGCCTGCCATGAACTGCAGCAGAACTTCATCGGCATCGCAAATGATGAGGGGTCTGGCGGGATCAAGTGTTACCATGAGGATGAGCCGTGCGGGTCGAGTGTGGCGCAGGCTTGCAAGAGGGTGCCGGGCTTCAGTTTTTCTTCTTCGGAGAATTCTTTGGCGAGCGATTCTTCGCTGGCGAGGTGGTTCAGGACGGCTGAGAGAATCGCTGAGTCGCCAGTTCCTTCCAGCAATTCGATGCCGTCAAGTCCGCTTGCAGTTAAGAAACGCTGAAGGTCTTCCGGGCGGTTTGCCAGGAAAATTAAAGCGCGTTCAGAGATTTCGATGGCAAACTCTCGCTTCATGGCCGTCAGTGTTCCATATTGAGAAGTCTGTGTTGTAAATCTAATTGGTCTTTCTGGTATTCCGAAAAGCTTATTTAACATTGTTCAGGTGAAATATGGTGCGAAAAAAATGTACCCGATATTGGGGGCGCAGATGACAGAGACAGGGCCGAAAAGGCCTCGTCTGGAGAACGCCATGGATGCCAGTGCCAAGACCGTTCTGATCGTGGAGGACAATGAGCTCAATATGAAGCTCTTCCACGACTTGCTTGATGCGCATGGCTACCGGACGATCCAAACCAGGGACGGTTTGGAAGCGCTCGATCTGGCCCGCAAGCATTTTCCAGACCTTATTCTGATGGATATTCAGTTGCCGGAAGTATCGGGGCTGGAAGTGACGAAGTGGCTCAAGGAAGACGAAAAGCTGAAAGCAATCCCCGTTATCGCGGTCACCGCATTTGCGATGAAGGGCGATGAAGAGAAGATTCGCCAGGGTGGGTGCGAGGCGTATATTTCCAAACCCATCTCGGTGATGCATTTTCTCGAGACGATCCGCCGGTTTTTGCACTAACGAGTTCATCCTATGACCGCGCGCGTTCTCGTCGTCGACGACATTCCAGCCAACGTCAAGCTGCTCGAGGCCAAACTCGGCGCAGAATATTTTGACGTCGTGACCGCAGGTTCGGGCGAGCAAGCCTTGGCGCTGATCGACAAAGAAATGCCTGACATCGTTTTGCTTGACGTGATGATGCCGGGTATGGATGGCTTTGAGGTTTGCACCCGCATCAAAGCGAATCCTGCGACGGCGCATTTGCCTGTCGTTATGGTGACGGCGCTTGATCAGGTTGCGGATCGCATTCAAGGGCTAGAGGCCGGTGCGGATGATTTTCTGACCAAGCCTGTCAACGATGTTGCCCTGTTCGCGCGCGTGCGAAGCCTGGTTCGTCTGAAGACGATGGTGGACGAACTTCGTTTGCGTCAGGCAACGGGCGAAAGCATGGGCTTGGCTGAAACGGCAGACTTGCCATTCAGCGAGCCGCCTGGGCGGGGTCGTATTCTCATCGTTGAGGATCGCGAGCAAAGTTCACAACGGATTGTTGAGACGCTGAATGGCGAGCACGACATCGATCTGGTCCCGCACACGTCGGAAGCGATCATTCGGGCCAAGGGCAGTGAGTATGACCTCGTGATTTCGAGTCTTTCACTGGACAAGCAGGACGGGTTGCGATTTTGCGCGATGCTGCGCAGCCTCGACACGACCAGGCAAACGCCCATCTTGGCGATTGTTGATGAGGGCGATTTGAAGCGGTTGGTGCGGGCGCTCGACATTGGCGTCAACGACTATTTGATGTGGCCGATCGAGCGCAATGAGCTCATCGCGCGCGTGCGTACGCAGCTCAGGCGCAAGCGCTATTCGGACCGGCTGCGCCAATCGTTGCAGCTGAGCCTGGAAATGGCGGTGACCGATCAGCTGACGGGCTTGTTCAACCGGCGTTATATGTCCCGGCATTTGAATACCCTGATGGCGGACAGCGCGGGCAAGCAGGTTTCGTTCTTGTTGCTGGACGTCGATTTCTTCAAGCAGATCAACGACACCTATGGCCACGATGTCGGCGATGAAGTCCTGCGCGAGTTCGCGGGCCGGATCTCGGCGAATGTCCGTGGCATCGATCTGGCGTGCAGGTATGGTGGCGAAGAGTTCGTGGTGGTGATGCCGGACACGGATATGAGCTTTGCATACATGGTCGCAGAGCGGTTGCGTCAGTCGGTGGCCGATGCGCCTTTTGCCACCGGCTCGGCGCCGCGCCCTGTACCGGTGACTATTTCAATCGGCGTGGCGGCCAGCGCATGCGGAGAAACGCCAGAGGTTTTGCTCAAGCGCGCTGACCAGGCGCTCTATCGGGCGAAGCGTGATGGGCGCAATCGAGTTGTCGCGGACGCCGCTTAAGCGCAGATCTATTTTATTTTGCCTTCGGTATATTCGACGTGCTTGCGCACGACGGGATCGTATTTGCGGCACTTGAATTTGTCGGTCATCGTGCGTGAGTTCTTCTTGGCGACGTAGAAATGGCCGGTGCCTGCGGAAGAATTCAGACGGATTTTTATGGTTGTTGGTTTGGCCATGACGGTCTCGGTTCGGACTTCTTGCGCAATTGAATTGGGAGGGGTGCAAACTACTCATCCGGCGTTTGAAGTCAATTGCTTGTTGGGGCGTGGAAAGGTCGCGGTGCGATAGGCAACGAAACCCAGGAAAAGCGCAGAAATGAGGCCCAAAACAACGGGTAAACCGTGCGGGTTCCACAAGTCGATGGCGATGCCGCCCAAGCCTGGACCGGCCAAAGTGCCAAGGGCGTAGAGAATTGAGAAGGCGGCATTGGCTGCTGCAAGCTGGCTACCGCGGAAGTTTGAGCCCAAATGCGTCAGGCCAAGCGCATAGATCGCGGCGACGAACCCTCCCCAGATGAAGACGAGGGCAAGGGCCCAATAACTGACGCCGCCGGCGAACGGAAGCAGGGCGGCACCAACGACGCCAACACTGGCACACAAGATCATGACGTGGCGGCGATCGGTCTTGTCGGCGAGCCAACCCAGCAACGGGACTAGCAACATGTTGCCGAGGCCCCAGGCGGTGATCAGCAAGGTCGCGGCATCTTCCTTTGAGCCCAAGCGCACCGCGTAAACGGTGAGAAAGCTTGCGGCACACATTTCCAATGCGCCGTAGGCAAGGCCGGCTGCGGCAGCGGACGGCGAACTCCAAACGAATGAGAACATGGCACCGGCGCTTGCATGCTCGACGGGCGGGACGACGCGGCGGGCCGCGATCAGGGGCAGCA
>VFKO01000142.1 GCA_009885515.1 Rhodobiaceae bacterium
AAGGGCATGCGGAATAGCGGCCAACAGCGCCTCGGGAAGAGCAGCGACTGGTGTGCTCATGCCGCCTTCCCCTCACCCTTTTTTTGCAAGTGCAAAAAAAGACCCTCTCCCGCAAGGGGAGAGGAAGAGCTCCCCTCCCTCTCCCCTTGCGGGAGAGGATCTTTTTTGCCCTTCGCAAAAAAGGGTGAGGGGCCTGCCAGGCGCGCAAGCAGCGCCTCCGGATCACCACTGCGCACCAGCGTATTGCGCAGGTCCTTGTCGCCGCTGATATGCTCGGCATACCAGCCCAGATGTTTGCGAATAGTCCGCCGGCCAAGCTCAACTCCATAGTGCGCCACAGACGCGCGATACTGCATCAGCACGGTCTGCCATTTGTCCGCGTCAGCAGGCTCGGCCGGAATTTTGCACCCGTTCACCGCGGCCTGCATTTGGGCGATGACCCAGGGCTTGCCAAATGCACCGCGCCCAACCAGAACACCGTCGGCGCCCGAGTCCTTGAGAATTTGCACCGCGTCGGCTTGTGTACGCACATCACCATTGGCGAGCACTGGGATAGACACGGCGGCTTTCACCTGGCCGATAAAGCGCCAGTCCGCGCGGCCTTCATAAAACTGCGCGCGGGTGCGGCCGTGCACCGAGATCGCCTGCACGCCTTCCGCTTCAAGGCGGCGCGCAAGCTCGGGAGCGTTGCGATCCGCATCGTCCCAACCCAGACGCATCTTGACCGTCACCGGCAGTGAAACCGCGCCGATCACCGAGCGCACAAGCGCCACTGCCAAATCGGGTTCGCGCATCAATGCCGAACCACACAGTCCCCCGACAACTTTCTTGGCAGGGCACCCCATATTGATGTCGATGAGCGTCGCACCTTCTGCTTCGGCCATGCGGGCAGCATCAGCCAGACTTTCAGGTTCACGCCCGGCAAGTTGGATCGCGAACGGCGCCACATCACTGTCCGCCTTCAAGCGCAGCGCTGCAGAGCGGCGGTCGCGGAGCAGCTCGGCACTGGCAACCATTTCGGAATA
>VFKO01000520.1 GCA_009885515.1 Rhodobiaceae bacterium
AGTGGCACTAAGGCGAACTTGCCATTGAGAGGTGTCGGTCCCAACGCGATTCAGGTTCGGCGAGGTATTCGCGTTGTTGCTGGTCGGATGTTTAACCCCGGCGCGCCTGAGCTTGTTGTGGGGCGTGCTATTTCTAAGCAATTCCGAGGCTTCGAACTTGGAAGCAAAGTACGGCTCGCCTCGCAAAACTGGACGGTGGTGGGTGAATTTGAAGCCGGCGGGTCGGTTTTTGAATCTGAGATTTGGGCCGACATCTCTTTGATCCAAGGGCTCTATCAACGTGGCAGTTCAGTGCAGACAGTGCGAGCCCGGATGGAGAACGCAGATCAGGTCAAAGATTTGATCGCCTTTTCCAACGCTGATCCGCGCTTGAAGCTGGATGTGAAGTCTGAACAGGAATTTTACGCTGGCCAAAGTCGCGGGCTTGGAGATTTGATTCTTTATCTGGGCTGGCCTTTAGCGATCGCGATGTCATTTGGTGCGCTCGCTGGCGCACTCAACACTATGTATGCCTCAGTGGATGCCCGCATGCGCGAGATCGCCACACTGCGTGCGATCGGCTTCAGTGGGTTGCCAGCCTTTGTCGGAACGATGGCGGAGTCACTTTTGCTTTCTGCCGTTGGCGGCGTGCTGGGTGCTTTGACGACATATGTGTTGTTTGATGGCATTAGCGCGGCGACGCTTGGAAGTAATTTCACCCAGGTCGTGTTTTCGCTGAAGCTGACGCCGGCACTGGTGATGCAGGGGGTGCTGCTGTCGCTTGTCATTGGTTTTGCCGGAGGCGTTTTTCCGGCCTGGCGTGCGGCTCGTGCGCCACTTCTTGCTGCGTTCCGGGAGCAGTAGAGGTCAGAGATTTTTTGAGTACTGAATGAAGCCTGCGTTTGTTGCTATGCGGTCGTAGAGGTGGCGGGCGGTGGTGTTGGTTTCGTGGGTTAGCCAGTGCACGTTGTTGCCGCCTGCGTTCTTCACGACGTGGTAGACATGCTCGATCAGGGCGCGGCCCATGCGGGTGCTGCGCGCTTGCGGTTCGACGTAGAGATCCTGCAGGTAACAAGACGGGTCATCGAGCCAGCCTGAGCGATGCAAGATGATGTGAACGAGGCCTTTGGGCTTGCCTTCGTCCACGGCAAGGAATGCAAACATGGGCTCTGCCGGATCGAGGAAGCGGCTGAAGGTCAGGTCGAATTGCGACTTGGGCAGGCTGGTTTTGTAGAATTCCAGATAGCCGGCCCACAGCCGGTCCCAATCGGCGCGGTCACCGAGTGCCAATGGCCGAAGTGTCAGCGGCCCCGCCCTGCGGGATTCGGCAAACGACCTAACGTCAAGTCCGTAATGCGATGTCATGGGTTGGCTCCATCTGGACGACCGGGGCAGTTGTGGTATGGCAGTCCTATCAAGTCTCACCTCCGAGGCCAAATCCCATGTCGAAACTGACTTTGTACGAGCATCCACTGTCTCCCTACGCACAGAAGTGCAAAATCTCGCTTTATGAAAAGGGCGTTCCATTTGATCTGAAGACGCCGTCTGCCATCGGTACGGGACAAGTTGACGCCGCGTTTCTTGCTGCCAGTCCGCGCGGGGAAGTTCCGGCGCTGGTGGATGGCGATTTTGCGGTGTTCGATTCCACCGTCATTCTGGAATACATCGAAGACCTTCACCCAACTCCTTCGATGTTGCCGCGCGATCCCAAGCTGCGCGCCAAGGCGCGGATGATCGAATATGCGATGGACACGCACTACGAGCCGAGCAACTGGGGCATGGGCGAGTTGCGCTGGTTCAAGCGCGCGGAGGGTGAGCGGGCGCGGGTGATTGAAACACGGGCGGCGGCGCAGGCGCGTGACTTCTATCTGTGGCTTGAGCGACAGTTGGGTGATGGCCCCTGGTTTTGCGGTGAGACATTCGGCTGGGCGGACCTTTCGGTCATTCCCTACATCAACGGATCGGCCGGGCTTGGAATTGGACCGGCGGTGGCTTCGAAGCTGGGTCAATGGCAGGCGCGGGCCAATGCGCGGCCATCGGTTGCCAAGGCGGCGCAGTCGGCGGCTGACTCCATCAAGGGTATGGCGATGGCCGGCGAGGCCGTGAAGCAGGGCCTGTTCAAACGCGAGTATCGCGATCACCGGCTTGAATGGATGATCAGGTCCGGTGGGCTTGACGTGGTGCTGGAAGGTATCAAGACCGACACGATCCGCTTCTCCAACGAATTCAGGTGACACCCATGCAAGAGATCATATTTCATCATTACGCCGCCTCGCCGTTCTCGGAGAAGATCCGTGTCGTGCTGGGGATGAAGGGGCTTGCGTGGCGCTCGGTTGAAATTCCCAACATGATGCCCAAGCCCGATCTGATGCCGCTGACCGGCGGTTATCGCAAGACGCCAGTGATGCAGTTTGGCGCAGACATTTATTGCGACACTCAAATCATCATCCGCGAATTGGAGCGCCGCTTTCCCGACAGCCCGGTGGTGCATCATGGCGGGCTATCTTATGCGATGGCGTTCTGGTCTGACCGGCCATTCTTCCAGGCCACGGTGCCCATCATCTTTGGCGAACTGGGGCCGATGATCCCGGAGGCTTTCAAGAAGGACCGCGAGAAGATGTTTCCCGAACGGCCTTTCAACTATGAGCAGATGAAGGCGGCGACGCCGATGTTCCGCGACCAGTGGCGGGCGCATGTGGCGATGATCGCTGACTCCCTTGCGCCTGGGTGCAAATTTCTAGCCGGCAATGAGCCAACGATTGCGGATGCGCATTGCCACATGAATATCTGGTTCCTGAAAACCACCCTTGCTGCAATCGCTGACGGGTTGCTCAAGGAATTTCCGGCTGTGAGCAGCTGGTACGACAACGTCAAGGCAATCGGGCATGGCGCGTTGACGGCGATGGACTCAAAAGAGGCGCTGGCGGTGGCGAAGGTTGCAATGTCCACGGCCAGGTCCGTGGTTGACCCGCACGATCCCAATGGCCGCAAACCTGGTGACAGGGTGAGTGTGATGGCGGATGATTATGGGCGCGATGCGGTGGTTGGCGAGCTTGTGTTCTCCAATGCGCACGAGATTGCCATCAAGAGAAATGATCCGGCGGTGGGGGATGTCGTTGTGCATTTCCCGCGCGCCGGTTTCATGGTCATGCCGGCTTAAGGGGGCGAGAGAGATGAATGTTGCTGAAAAAATTCCGGTGCTTGTCGAAACCGCGAGTGGCAAGCTTGGAGGTGCGAAGCGCGGAAATGTTTGCGCTTTCAAGGGCATTCCATTCGCCACGGCGCGACGCTGGCATGCGCCGGAGCGTGCCAAGGCCTGGGCTGGCGTGCGGTCGGCAACCGCCTATGGCCACATCGCTGCGCAAAACCCCACGGCCCTGCAGGGGTTGCTGGGCACGTCTGGTGGTGAAATCGGCGAAGACTGCCTGTCGCTGAATGTGTGGACACCTGCATGCGACGGTGCGAAGCGGCCGGTGATGGTGTGTATCCATGGCGGTGCGTTCGTGACGGGCGCGGGGAGTATCGGGCTCTATAACGGGACGCCGCTGGTGCAGACCGGCAATGTTGTCGTGGTGACGATCAATTACCGGCTGGGCAATCTGGGATTCCTGCGTCTGGCCGATGTCAGTGGCGGGCGAATTCCGTCTACCGGGAGTGAAGGCCTGCAGGATGCGATCATGGCGCTTGAATGGGTGCGTGATCACATTGGCGCTTTTGGTGGCGACGCTGGCAACGTGACGATCTTCGGCGAAAGCGCCGGAGGCATGGCGGTTGCGGCCCTGCTCGCAAGCCCGCAAACGCGCGGGCTTTATCACAAGGCAATCTGCCAGAGCGGCGGGGGGCATATTGGACACACACCCGGGCATGCAAACCGGATCGCCGAGGTGTTCCTGAAGCATCTGGGTGTGGGTGCGGAAGGTCTTGATGGTGTGCCGGTTGCGGCGTTACTGAAAGCGCAGCTTGATTTGCTGACTGAAGTCGACACGCAACAGGATCCGCACAAGCTTGGTACGCTGGCGTTCCAGCCGACGGTCGATGGCGATGTGTTGACGCAACGGCCGATCGACGCGGTGCGCGG
>VFKO01000009.1 GCA_009885515.1 Rhodobiaceae bacterium
ATCCTGTCGCCAACGCGCGAACTGGCAGCCCAGATCGCCGACAATTTCAAGGCCTATGGCCGCTTTATGAACCTGAATGTCACCACCGTCTTCGGCGGCGTCAGTGAATATCAGCAAAAGCAGGTCATGCGGAACGGCATCGACATTCTGGTTGCCACACCCGGCCGCCTGCTCGACCTCGTCAACCAGCGCGCCGTCGACCTCGGCAAATCGGAAATCTTCGTCCTCGACGAGGCCGACCGCATGCTCGACATGGGCTTCATCAACGACATCCGCAAACTGGTGTCCTACCTGCCGCGCGAACGTCAGAACCTGTTCTTCTCGGCCACCATGCCGCAGGAAATCGGCACCCTTGCCGGCGACCTCCTGAAGAACCCGATCAGCGTCAGCGTCACACCCCAGGCCACCACCGTCGAAAAGATCGCCCAACGCGTCATCCACGTCGACAACGGCTCCAAGCGTGCCCTGCTGATCGAACTGCTGCGCAACGACAAGGACATGAACCGCATTCTTGTGTTCACCCGCACCAAGCACGGCGCCGACAAGATTGTGCGCGCTCTCGATTGTGCAGGAATTGTCTGCTCCGCCATCCACGGCAACAAAAGCCAGAGCCAGCGCGTCTACACCCTGAACGCCTTCCGTTCGGGCCGTACCCGCGTGCTGATCGCAACCGACATCGCCGCCCGTGGTATCGACGTCGATGGCATCAGCCATGTGGTGAACTTCGACTTGCCGCACGTGCCGGAATCCTACGTCCATCGCATTGGCCGCACCGCGCGCGCCGGCGCCGAAGGTATCGCGATCGCTTTCTGCGATCGCGAAGAACGTGGCCTGCTGCGCGACATCGAAAGACTGACGCGTCAGCAAATCCCGTCAAGCGAATGGCGCGCCAAGGATCAGGCGCCAGGTGAAGGTGTCCCCACCCTCACTCACGAACAACGTCAGGAAACTCGCGGCGAAGATCGTCGCGATCGGCCGCGTCCACCGCGGCGCGAGCATAGCGGCGAAGCCCGTCAGGACAGACCGCGCCCCCCACGCCCGGAAAATCGCGACGGTGCGCGTTTCGAAAGCCGCGGCGGACCGCGTTCTCACGCCCCACGCCCGCACGCCGCACACGAAGTGCGCGCTCACACGCCACGCAGCGACCAACCGCGCGATGCTCATGCTCCAAGACCGGACAACCAACAGAAATTCAGCAAGGGCCCCAAGCCACACCGCAAGGGCGGCGCCGGCACCTGGCAAAAATCGGAAGGCGCACCGCAAGGTCTGCCCCGCGCCGCAAGGGGATCGAACGAGAGCCCCTATCTGCCCGGACGCGAACCAGGTCAGGCACCACGCGCGCCGCACACCCCGCAAGCAGCACCGCACGCTCGCAAAGAGGGCGCGCACGCACACACGCGGCCACATTCACCGCACGGCCAGGAGCGCCGGAACGCAGGCCCTCACAAGCCAGCTGACGCGGGTAAGTCCGGTCAACCGCGGCCGCACAAACCAGGCAGCAAGCCATACCAGGGCCGTCGCACTGACGCACGTCCCGGCCAATCCCGTCCCGGCGCATCACGCCGCGCCAGCTAAACCAATCGCATGAAGTGACAGGCAAAACGGGCTCCGCGATCCAGCATCGCGGGGCCCGATTTGCGTTTTAAGCGAAAACTGACAAAATGTCAGAACCCCACTCCGTGAAAGACCGTGCCCTGCCAAGCGAACATTTTGACGTCCTCATTATC
>VFKO01000022.1 GCA_009885515.1 Rhodobiaceae bacterium
CAAACCCGCCAAAAGGGATGGTAAAAGTTTCATCCCAAGGGTGAATCAGTTTTTCAGCGATTCGGGAATCCTCAAAATTCGCCGATTTCGCTACTTTTAGAATTGCTGGTTCAATGGCTTGTCATGATGCACGCACAAATTTGCTGCACTGCCGTATCGAATTGTCTTGGGACCCGCGACAAATTGAGGCATAATTGCGGCACCCTAAACGAAGGAGCCGCTAATGAGACAACAGCTGAGCTTGATCACGACGGGGATGGTATTCGCATTTCTTGGCGCAATAGTGATTGGGATCCTATAGCCGCCACACCGCGAACCATCGGGGAATTCAAAAAGGGCCGGACGAAAGTCTGGCCCTTTTTTGTTGGCACTGCGGGTTCAAGCGACCTCGAGCGTTGGAATGGCTTTTATCTTGGCTCCAAACTTCCGCTGGGCCCCATGCAGATCAAACCGCCTCTGCAGATTGAGCCAAAGATCGGGACCATTCCCGCACAACTTCCCCAGCCGCAACGCCATAACCGGTGTCACCGGTTGTTTTTCCTCGAGGATGTCATAAAGCGTCTGCCGCGATACGCCGAGCAGCCTGGCAATCTCAGCCTTGGGCCGCCGCAGAGACGGCAACACATCCTCGCGCAGAAGTTCACCAGGATGCATGGGCGGCAAGCCGCGCCTCGGTAGCTTTCTGGTCATCGAATTCATCCTCAGTGATAGTCCTCAAGATCGACGTCGACCGCATCGCCATCGACCCAGCCAAATGTGACCCGCCAGTTTCCACTGGCACTCACCGCGTAACGGCTCTTTCCCCGCCCCGTCAGCGTATGGAACCGCATGCCGGGCAAATTCATGTCCTCCGGACGTGACGCGTCATCGAGAGCTCGCAGAATATTCGCAATCCGCTTCACATTCTGCACGCTGAGCCGCCGCCCATCACCCGTTTCGAAAAAACGCTCCAGAGCCTTGTTTCGAAACGAACGGATCATCCCGAACCGTAAGGCGATAGCTTACAAATGTCAAGGAATGCCTTACGATGACCGTATTGAATGACCCCGATGCAGCTTGTAAAGGCATTTTCTGAGAATAGGATTTGCAAATTATTGACAAATTTGTCAACATTGCCTCAATCAGAAACGCCAGAAAACTTTCATGGGTAGACGCCTTGAAATGAAAAACAGAAAATTGGAATTGTTACGTGGCAGCGGCAACGTGTACTGCGACCTCGGTCGTGCCAATGCGGGGTTGGAACAGGCACGGGCGATCACTGCGGCAAAAATTATCCGCACACTTTCCGCTCAAAAACTTTCGACACGCGATGCTGAGAGTCTGACTGGTGTTGCACATTCTGAGTTTTCCCGCATCCGAAACACCCAACTCCGCCGCTTCACGCTTGATCGCCTAATAGCAATACTCGGTAAACTCGACAAGAATGTAGAAATAAACCTTTCCTTCAAGTCACGGCGCAAAACCGCTCGGATATCGCAACAAGCTGCGTGATCACGCCGCTTCCACCCGTCCCGGCACATAAGCCAGCACCGGCGCCAGCCAGCGTTCGGCCTCGCCAACACTCATCCCCTTGCGCCGCGCATAGTCTTCCACTTGGTCGCGATCAATGCGCCCGAGCCCGAAATACACCGACTGCGGATGACTGAAATAGAGCCCGCTGACCGACGACGGCGGCGTCATCGCGAAACTCTCGGTCAACTCAATGCCCGCGTTCTTCGGCGCCTCAAGCACACTGAACAACGTCGCCTTCTCGGTATGATCAGGCTGCGCCGGATAGCCGGGCGCCGGGCGGATGCCTTGATATTTTTCCGCAATCAAATCGGCGTTCGACAATTTTTCGTCACGCGCATAACCCCAAAGCTCACGCCGCACCCGCTCATGCGTGTATTCGGCCATCGCTTCCGCAAGCCGGTCGGCCAGCGCCTTGAACAGTATCCCGTCATAGTCGTCATTCGCGCCCTTGAAAATAAGACTCCGCTCGGCCTCGCCGTGCCCGGCAGTGACGGCAAAGCCACCAACATAGTCGGCAACGCCCGTCCCTTTCGGCGCCACGAAATCAGCGAGCGCCAAATTGGGCCGCCTGTCGTCGCGCTTCATCTGCTGGCGCAGTGTACGAAACACCGCCGAAACTTCGCGCCGCCCGGGATCGGCGTAAACCTCGATATCATCGGATCCCACCGAATTTGCCGGCCAAAATCCCACAACTGCACGCGCCGTCAGCCATTGCTCGTCAACAATGCGCTTCAACATCTTCTGCGCATCCGCGAACAAACTGCGCGCCACCGGTCCATACTTGTCGTCATCGAGGATCAACGGATAGGGACCAACAAGC
>VFKO01000617.1 GCA_009885515.1 Rhodobiaceae bacterium
GGCGGTCGGCGCAGGTTTCGATCAGATGCGGATCGTGGCTGATGAGGAGCACGGCGCCGGGATAGTCGTTCAGCGCCAGCACCAGGCCTTCGCGGCTGTCGATGTCGAGATGGTTCGTCGGCTCGTCGAGAATGAGCAAGTGCGGCGCATCGAGAGCGGCGATCATGATCAAAAGCCGCGCGCGTTCGCCGCCCGAGAGAGAGCCGATGGCCGTGTCGGCCTTCGATTCCGGAAAGCCGGCAGAGCCAAGCTTGGTGCGGGCCTCGTGCTCGCGAATGTGGGGGAGCAGGTTCATCAGGTGGCGCACCGGCGTGATGTCGCCCGACATTTCGTCGAGCTGATGCTGGGCGAAATAGCCGATACGCAGGCGGCGGGCTTTTGTCATTGTACCGCTCATCGGCTTAAGGCGGCTGGAAATCAATTTCGCAAAGGTCGACTTGCCGTTGCCATTGGCGCCTAGCAGTGCGATGCGGTCGTCTGGGTCGATGCGCAGCTCGAGGTGCGATAATATCGTGCGGCCATCGTAACCGGCGCTGATGCGGTCAAGGGCCAGGAGTGGCGGGGACAGTTCTTCCGGCTCGCCCAGCCTGAAGGGCGCCACACGCTCGTTTGAGATGCCGGCGATCGGCTGAAGTTTTGCGATGGCTTTCAACCGGCTTTGCGCCTGGCGGGCTTTCGAGGCCTTGGCGCGGAAGCGGTCGACGAAGTCCTGCATGTGCCGGCGTTGCGCGTCTTGCTTGGTGCGCGCGGCGGCGGCCACCGCAAGCCGTTCGGAGCGCGTGCGCTCAAACGTGTCGTAAGGGCCCGTATAAAACGTGAGCTTCTTGTCTTCCAGATGCAGGATCGAATTGACTGCGGTGTTGAGCAAATCGCGATCATGGCTGATCAGCAGCATCGTGCCCTGGAAGCGTTTAAGATATTGCTCCAGCCAGATCGAGCCTTCGAGATCGAGATAGTTGGTCGGCTCGTCCAGCAGCAGCAGATCGGGATCGGAGAATAGCACGGCGGCCAACGCCACGCGCATGCGCCAGCCTCCGGAAAATTCGGAACAGGGGCGAAGTTGCGCTTCGGCGTCGAAGCCCAGGCCCGCCAGAATTTCAGCGGCACGCGCCGGAGCACGGTGCGCGCCGATGTCGACCAGGCGCATTTCGATTTCGGCGATGCGCATCGGGTCGGTTGCGGTTTCAGACTCCGCCAGCAACTCAGCCCGTTCGGTGTCGGCCTCAAGCACTGTGTCGAGGAGCGAGGTGGGACCGCCCGAGACTTCCTGGGCCACGCCCGCAATGCGCCAGTTGCGCGGGAACGAAATGTCGCCGCCATCGGTTTCGGTTTCACCGGTGAGCAAGCGGAACAAGGTCGTCTTGCCGGTGCCGTTGCGGCCGACCAGCCCCACCTTGTGGCCGGTCGGAATCGTGGCCGAGGCCTGCTCGAATAGCGGGCGGCCTTCAATGCGATAGGTGAGGTTGTCGATGCGGATCATGGGGCGCGCTGTCTAAAACGCTTTCAGGGCTGAGGGAAGGCGTTTCCGCCGCACCGCGACACTGAGGGCGGCTTGCGGCGGCAAGCCCGCCTCTGTATGTAGGCGCACCCTAAAATCCCCCCGTTTTCCCTGAGGAATTGCCTGATGTCGACCGAACGCACCTTTTCTATTGTGAAGCCCGATGCCACCCGCCGCAATTTGACGGGCAAGGTGATCGACCGGTTGGAGAGCGCGGGTCTTCGCGTCATTGCGCAAAAGCGCATCTGGATGTCGACGAAACAGGCCGAAGCCTTTTATGCGGTTCATAAAGCGCGTCCGTTTTTCCATGATCTGGTTAAGTTCATGACCTCCGGTCCGGTGGTGGTGCAGGTGCTTGAAGGCGCCAATGCTGTGGCCAAGAACCGTGAGATCATGGGTGCTACGGACCCTGCGAAAGCGGCACCCGGCACGATCCGCAAGGACTTTGCCGAGTCGATCGAGGCCAACTCGGTGCACGGCTCCGACAGCGCCGAGAACGCTGCGGCCGAGATCAAGTTCTTCTTCGCCGATACCGAGATTGTAGGGTAGGGCGGAAGCCGCTTCACGCGCGAGGGGTGTGTATGTATCTTTGCATGCATTGGTGCATTTAAACTGTCCCCCATCCCCTGCAGCAGCGAAGTGCTGCGCAGGGACTTCCCCCGCAAGCGGAGGAAGACACCAGATTTTCTGTCTTCCCGCGCTTGCGGGGGCAAGTGGCTGTGCAGCATTTGTGGCTCGCAGACGATGGGGGCTTTCAGTTGCTACAAAGCGTGCATGGCGCCACTCTTAAATTCAAATTGCTCTGCCGTAACACCGTCACATTGGCCGGAACTCGCGAGAATCTGCGTAACATCTGATGTCATTTGTGTACGCACACCTCGCGCACCGATTGAATTCGTGTCGTCCAAGTAGCGTTTGAATACGCCGTTGAAGTCCGCCGCCATGTAGCCGCGAGCGAGGCTATGATCCGACTTGCGGATCACGCGAGGCCGAATACCGAAGGGTGCGAGGTAACGGGCGAGACCGCGTGCATCCAGCGGGCGATTTGCGTTCGTGTGATGCCAAGGCGCGTCCTGGTCCTTGAGGAGCGCCTTCAAAAGGAATTCGGTAGTCAACCGGTCTGACTTGCAGAAGGTCTCTCGAATCTCGGCCAGCAAACTGTGTACATGGGGACCTCCATCGTGGGCGTGCGCTGCCATCTGCATTGCCTTGTGTGCGAAATCGACACCCCCTTCACCGGCTTGTTCTGCAATCGCCAGCAGCGGATCCCAGGTATGGCATTGAGCGCTTGTGAGCCCGTGCACGCTCAGAGAGCTTGCGGTGGCGACAGAGGCGCCATGATCGCGGGCCCATCGCGCTAATCGCGCCCGGGCTTCGGCGAATGCTGGCGGTGGATCAACCGGATTGAACTCGGCAAGCTTTTCGCTGGTCACGGGTGGCGCGAGCGGGATTGTGATGCAACGCCTCGCCAGGTCGTTGGGCGGCCAACCCGTGAGTGCCAATACGCAGGGCGAGAAACATGACAGTGACGGCGACTCGACCTTGTGACTGAGCGGGTTCATATAAAAATTCCCGCGTGCATGTCCGGCGGCAATCAGTGCGCGCAGATGCCGGTTGGGCAGGAGCCAGTCATCCGCATCATCGAAGAAGAAAGTCGGATGGGCGACATCGATCATGCGCAACAGCGGATTGACGCTTGCCCGTGCAATGCGAAGGGGGCGCGGGGTCAAGGCGGCCAGCACATTCAATGTTGTGGTTTTTCCTGATGCTGCATAGGCGCTGACAATGGCCAGACGCGGTGAAGCTGCGGCCCATTCAATCGACCACGTGTGCGCAACGTAAAGCGCCAATGCCTGCGCGCCGCCGCTGGGGAGATGCACGTAGCGCGCAATTAACGTCGCCAGTTGATGAAGCAGTTCAGAACAGTCGACCGGTTCGGCCCACGGTTCGGGTTCAGCCAGCCCCGCCCACGGAAAGGTCTCACGCTCGGACGTCCAAAGCTCAGCCGCATGCAGGAGCGCCGATTTCTGCCGCCGGGTGCGCACCTGCCGGGCGCGGTCGCGATTGATAACCAGCGTCAACGGCGGTGGGCGTTTTTCCTGTGTCTGGTCCTGGCTGGTATTGAGTTGGGGTGCTCGTTCAAGCATGCCGATGTCTCCGTTTTCATGGGTGTCGGTTATGTAAGAACAAAGGAAGAACTTGTCAAGTGGCAAGTTTTCCGGCCCTAAACCTTGTTGTTTTTCCTGGGAGCGCGGGCATCCTGCCTGCCCTTTTTGCCTTTCAGAAGAGCCGCAGGATACCCGCGGTCCCTATTCCGGTCACACCCTCTTGCGTGGGCTTGTTCCGGTCCAGCGCTTGAAGGCGCGGGAGAAGGCGGCCGCTTCCGAGAAGCCGACAAGGTAGGCTGTTTCGTTCACGGAGACTTTCTTGCCGTCGA
>VFKO01000606.1 GCA_009885515.1 Rhodobiaceae bacterium
ACATGGCCTTCAAAGGCACGAAGCGCCGCTCGGCCCGCGCCATCGCCGAAGAGATCGAACGCGTCGGCGGCTTCATCAACGCCTATACCGGCCGCGAGCAAACCGCCTACTACGCGCGCGTGCTCAAAGACGACGTTGCCTTGGCCGTCGATATTCTGGCCGACATCCTCCAGGACTCCGTCTTCGACAACGAAGAACTGGCGCGCGAAAAAGGCGTCGTCATCCAGGAAATTGGCCAGGCCGAAGACACGCCCGACGACATCATTTTCGACCACCTTCAAACGCAGGCATTTCCCGACCAGCCTCTGGGCCGCCCGATCCTGGGCACTGAGGCGCACGTCAATTCCTTCACCCGCGAAACGCTCATCGCCCAGATCAATGCCAACTATTGCGCCTCAGGCATGTTGCTCGTCTCCGCAGGCGCCGTCGATCACGATGCGATGGTGGCCCTCGCCACACAGCATTTCGCCAAATTGCCCGGCGGCAAACCAGTGGCCCATCGCGACGGCAATTACAGGGGCGGCGAATTCCGCGCCGAAGACGACCTCGAACAAGCCCACATCGCTCTCGCCTTCAAAGGCTTCCACTCAAGCGACGAAGACATCTACGCCGTGCAGGTCTATTCCACGGTGCTTGGCGGCGGCATGTCGTCAAGGCTTTTCCAGGAGGCGCGCGAGAAGCGCGGCCTTTGCTATTCGATTCATACCTTTGGCTCAAGCTACGCCGACACCGGCCTGTTCGGAGTCTATGCCGGAACCAGCGCCAAAGACGCCTCCGAACTCGTAAGCGTGATTGCCGGCGAAATGAAATCCCTGGCGGCCGGCGCCGGTGAAGACGAAGTCGTTCGCGCCCGTGCCCAGATCAAATCGGGCCTGCTGATGGGAATGGAACAGGCCTCGGCGCGCTGCGAACAAATGGCCGGGCAGTACCTGATCTATGGCCGCCTCATCGACACGCGTGAACTCATCGCCAAAATCAACGCCATCGACACCCGGGCCGTCAGCCGTATTGCCGCAAAAATTCTGGCGTCCGGACCGCTTACACTTGCGGCCCTGGGTCCGATGGGCTCACTGGGTTCCTACGACGCGATAGCACAGCGTTTCGAATAAAATGCCCCTGCGTTCCGCTTTCAATCGCATGAATCGGCCAGTCTACATCGAAGGCAAGCTCGTGCGCCTGCGCGCGCCGCTGGCGGCTGATTACCTGCAGTGGTCGGCATTGCGCGGTGACAGTCGCGAACATCTGACGCCGTGGGAACCGGTCTGGGCCGCCGACGAATTGTCTCTCGCAGCCTATCGCCGCCGTTTGCGGCGCTATCAGATAGCAGCACGCGAAGGAACGGGCTTCATGTTTTTCGTCTTCGACCGCCAGACAAACGAAGTCGCCGGCGGTTGCCAATTGTCCAACGCCCGTCAGGGAATAGCCCAATCGGCGGTCACTCTCGGCTATTGGACGGGCAAAAAATTCGCTGGCCAGGGCCTCATGACCGACGCCGTCGGGACCCTGGTACGCCACGCCTTTGACCGCCTGGGATTTCATCGCATCGAAGCAGCCTGTCTGCCCTCGAATGCAGCCTCGCGCCGGGTGCTCATCAAGGCTGGATTTACCGCAGAAGGCACGGCGCGAAAATATCTAAAGATCAATGGCGAATGGCAGGATCATCTGCTATTTGCCGTCATCGCAGGCGACCCTG
>VFKO01000525.1 GCA_009885515.1 Rhodobiaceae bacterium
AAAATTTTGGGCGTGCCCGCTGACTATCGCATCGCCATTGTGCCTGCCTCCGACACCGGCGCGGTTGAAATGGCCATGTGGTCGATCTTGGGCCCCAAGCCCGTCGACGTGCTGGTCTGGGAAAGTTTCGGCAACGACTGGGCGACCGACATCACCAAGCAGCTGAAATTGCCGAACGTCCGTGTGCTGAAGGCTGCCTACGGCGACCTGCCCGATCTCACCCAAGTCGATCCCGCCCACGACGTCATCTTCACCTGGAACGGCACCACGTCCGGCGTGCGCGCGCCCGACGGCAACTGGATTTCCGACGTCCGCGAAGGCATCACGATCTGCGACGCAACCTCCGCCGCTTTCGCGCAAGATCTGCCGTGGGCCAAGCTCGATATCGTGACCTTCTCCTGGCAAAAGGCGTTGGGCGGCGAAGCCGCGCACGGCATGTTGATCCTGTCACCGCGCGCAGTGGCACGCATCGAAAGCAACAAGCCCGCTTGGCCGATGCCGAAAATCTTCCGCATGACCAAGGACGGCAAACTCGTCGAAGGCATCTTCAAGGGCGAAACGATCAACACGCCCTCGATGCTATGCGTCGAAGACTACCTCGATGCGCTCGCCTGGGCCGAGAGCGCCGGCGGGTTGAAAGGTTTGATGGCGCGCGCCGACGAGAACCTGCACGTCATCGAACGCTGGACGAAAACATCGGGCTGGGCCGACTTCTTGGCCCGCGATCCAAAGACGCGCTCGAACACCTCGGTGTGCTTGAAAATCGTCGACCCCTGGTTCGTCTCAAAAGACGCCGAAGGCCAAGCCGCCGCCGCCAAGAAAATAGCCGACATCTTGGACATTGAGGGCGTCGCTTTCGACATCGCCGCCTACCGCGACGCGCCCCCTGGCTTGCGCATTTGGGCCGGCGCCACCGTCGAAAACGCCGACATGAAGGCGCTGCTGCCTTGGCTCGACTGGGCCTGGAGCCAAGTCAAAACGTCCTAATCCCTGGAGAACAAAATGCCCAAAGTCCTGATCTCCGATCAGTTGTCGCCCGCTGCCGTGCAAATCTTCAAGGATCGCGGCGTCGACGTCGACGTAAAGCCCGGCTTGACGAAGGAAGAACTGAAATCGATCATTGGCCGTTATGACGGCTTGGCGATCCGCTCAGCGACCAAAGTCACCGCCGACCTCTTGACGGCGGCGACGCATCTGAAAGTCATCGGCCGCGCCGGCATCGGCGTCGACAATGTCGACATCCCAGCCTCCACCGCGCGCGGCATCATCGTGATGAACACACCGCACGGCAATTCGATCACCACCGCCGAACACGCCATCGCCTTGATGTTCGCGCTCGCCCGTGAAATTCCAGCCGCCAACGCCTCCACCCATGCTGGCAAGTGGGAGAAGAACCGCTTCATGGGCGTCGAGCTCACCGGCAAGACGCTCGGCATTATCGGCTGCGGCAATATCGGCTCGATCGTCGCCGAACGCGCCAAAGGGCTGCGCATGAAGGTGGCGGCCTTCGACCCCTACCTCAGCCCCGAACGCGCCGAATCGCTGGGCGTCGAAAAAGTCGAACTCGAAGACCTGCTTGCGCGCGCCGATTTCATCACTTTGCACACGCCGCTCACCGACAAGACGCGCAACATCCTCGACGCCAAGTCGCTCGCAAAAACGAAGAAAGGCGTGCGCATCATCAATTGCGCTCGCGGTGGCCTGATCGACGAGGCAGCGCTCAAGGATGCGCTCGCTTCCGGCCACGTAGCTGGCGCCGCGCTCGACGTTTTCGAAACCGAGCCGGCAAAAGACAATCTCCTCTTCGGTTCCGACAAAGTTGTGGCAACACCGCACCTCGGCGCCTCGACCTCGGAAGCGCAGGAAAACGTGGCGCTGCAAGTCGCCGAACAGATGTCGGACTATCTGCTCACCGGCGCGATCACCAACGCCATCAACATGCCCTCGATCACCGCCGATCAGGCGGTCATCATGAAACCGTGGATCAAGCTCGCCGAAAATCTCGGAGCCTTCGCCGGCCAATTGACCGAGACCAGCATCAAATCTGTCGAGATCATCTACGAAGGTCACGCCGCAGAATTGAACACGCGCGCCTTGACACAAGCAGCCCTCGCCGGACTGCTCAAACCCAATCTCTCCGATGTCAACATGGTCAACGCGCCCGTTGTCGCAAAAGAACGCGGCATCCAGGTCAGCGAAGTCCGCCGCACCCAGCACGGCGCCTACGAAGGCTATCTCATGCTCAAAGTAACGACCGAACGCCAAACCCGCGAAGTTGCTGGCACAGTCTTTTCGAACGGCATCCCCCGCCTGATTCAGGTGAAAGGCATCGACATGGAGGCCCACTTCACGCCGCACATGCTCTACGTCACAAACGAAGACAAACCAGGCTTCATCGGCAAGCTGGGTACACTCTTGGGCGATGCAAAAGTCAACATCGCCTCGTTCAACCTGGGCCGCACCGGCCCCAGCGGCGACGCCATCGCCCTCGTCGAAGTCGACGGCGCAGTCCCCGAAACGGTCCTCGCTGAACTGCGCAAACTCCCCGTCGTCAAACAAGCCAAGGCACTGGTGTTTTAAATGGCCAACGTCGCAGTGATCGGCGCCCAATGGGGTGACGAAGGCAAAGGCAAGATTGTCGACTGGCTGTCGGAGCGCGCCGATGTGGTGGTGCGCTTCCAGGGCGGCCACAACGCCGGCCATACGCTGGTGATCAGCGGCAAGACCTACAAATTCTCGCTTTTGCCGTCGGGCATCGCACGGCCCAACAAGTTGTCGGTCATCGGCAACGGCGTCGTCGTCGACCCTTGGGCGCTGATCGACGAGATCGAACGCATGCGCGCCCAAGGCCTGACCATCACACCACAAAACCTGCTCGTCGCCGAGAACGCGCCGCTGATTCTACCGCTCCACCGTGAACTCGACACAATCCGCGAAACCTCAAACTCGGGCACGCGCATCGGCACCACCAAGCGCGGCATCGGTCCAGCCTACGAAGACAAGGTCGGTCGCCGAGCCTTGCGCGTCATCGACCTCGCGGATTTTTCCTCACTGCCCAGCAAGGTAGAAAACCTTCTCCTTCATCACAATGCATTGCGCCGCGGCTTGGGCAAGACGGAATTCCAAGCCGGCGATTTGATCGCGCAACTGAAAGAGATCGCGCCCAAAGTCCTGCCGTTCGTCGGGCCCGTCTGGCACCGCTTGCACCAGGTCCGCATGGCCGGTCAGCGCATCCTTTTCGAAGGCGCGCAAGGCGCTCTGCTCGACATCGACCACGGCACCTATCCTTACGTCACCTCGTCGAACACCGTGGCGGGCCAAGCCGCGGCCGGCGCCGGCATTGCCCCGCGCGCGATCTCCTACGTCCTCGGCATCACCAAGGCCTACACTACCCGCGTCGGCGAAGGCCCATTCCCCGCCGAACTGACTGACGAGATCGGCGCCAGGCTCGGTGAGCGCGGCCGAGAGTTCGGCACCATTACGGGCCGCAAACGCCGCTGCGGCTGGTTCGATGCCGTGCTGGTGCGCCAGACGGTGATCACCGGAGGCATCGACGGCATCGCCTTCACCAAACTCGACGTGCTCGACGGCTTGAACGAAATCAAAGTCGCCATCGCCTACGATCTCGACGGCAAACGCATCGATCACTTGCCCGCCGCCGCCGACGCGCAAGCCCGCTGCAAACCGGTCTACGAAACGATGGAGGGCTGGAACGATTCCACTCAGGCCGCCCGCAGCTGGGCACAACTCCCCGCCGCCGCGATCAAATACGTCCGCCGCGTCGAAGAGCTGATCGGCGCCCCCGTCGCGATCCTCTCAACCAGCCCCGAACGCGACGACACGATTTTGGTGCGCGATCCCTTCGCAGGGTGAGCGCTACTGCGCCAGCAGCACTTCCGGCGCCTTGTCTTTTGCCGCCGAAGCGCCGCCGATACGTTGCTGCTTTGCCGCTTCTTTGATCGCGCGTTGTAGTTTCTCGAACGCGCGCACTTCGATCTGGCGCACGCGTTCGCGGCTGATGTCGTATTCCTTCGACAAGTCTTCCAGCGTCGCCGGTTCGTCCTTCAGCCGCCGTTCCGTCAAAATATGCCGCTCACGCTGGTTGAGCACCTTCATGCCTTCGGCGAGCAGTTCGCTGCGATCATCCTTCTGCTCGCGCTCGGCCAGCATTGTCTCGGCGCTCGGAGAATCATCGACCAGCCAATCCTGCCATTCGCCTTCCGAGTCCGCGCGCATCGGCGCATTCAGCGAATGGTCCGGCGCCGCCAGGCGCCGGTTCATCGAAATCACTTCCGCTTCGGTGACACCAAGTTTCGTCGCGATCAGCTTCACGTTTTCGGGCCTCAGATCGCCGTCTTCGATCGCCTTGATGTGTCCCTTCGCCTTGCGCAAATTGAAGAACAACTTCTTCTGCGCCGCCGTCGTCCCGATCTTCACCAGGCTCCACGAGCGCAAGACATATTCCTGGATCGACGCTTTGATCCACCACATCGCATAGGTCGCCAGGCGAAAGCCGCGCTCCGGGTCAAAGCGCTTGACCGCTTGCATCATACCGACATTGCCTTCCGAGATAATCTCGTTCACCGGCAAGCCATAGCCGCGATAGCCCATGGCGATCTTGGCCACCAACCGCAAATGGCTCGTCACCAGGCGATGAGCAGCATCAGAATCCTCATGTTCGCGCCAGCGTTTGGCGAGCATGTATTCTTCTTCCGGCTCAAGCATCGGAAAATTGCGAATTTCAGCCAAATACCGGGTGAGACCACCCTCCTGCAAAGCCAAATAGCCAGCAGCCATGTTCCAACTCCCCTGCGTAAGCCGAGAGGTTTCGTGCACGATTGCCCCGAAACTTCGGCCGTTCCAATCCTCCCGTCTAAAAAATCAGCCCGGGCATGAGGGTACCATCTAGGTATGGATCGGGGCAATTTTAAGACCCCCGAACCCTCCCGGCAAACGCTTTGAGCGCTTCATAGGCCCGGGTGAAGTCTTCAGGCAACACACTCTCGAACAGAACGGGTTTATCGGTTCCGGGATGGTGAAAGCCCAGAACTGCCGCATGCAGCGCCTGCCGGGAAATCCCTAACGTCACCCCCGGTATGCTCCGCGGCCGCCCATAAACCGGATCGCCGATCAGCGGATTACCGATATGCGCCATGTGGACCCGCACTTGATGGGTCCGTCCAGTTTCCAGCCGGCATTCGACCAAGGCCGCCGACGCCCCAAACGCCTCAATCACTTTATAGTGAGTCCGCGCCTGTTTACCGCCGATCCGCAGCACCGTCATCTTTTGCCGGTTAAGCGGACTACGCCCCAGATCGCCGTCAATCGTGCCGGCGCGCACCCGCGGCACGCCCCACACCAAGGCTTTGTAGACCCGCTGCACGGCATGAGCCGCAAATTGCTT
>VFKO01000159.1 GCA_009885515.1 Rhodobiaceae bacterium
GTCAAGAGCTTTTGGTAGGCCCCTCCCAGTGCGGCTGAAAGGGCGGTTTCGTCATTTGCCTTGGCGCTCGCACGTGTAAGGACCGCCACCTTGGCCTCAACGCGCACGACTTCAGGTTCCCTCGTGGGGTCAGCCGCTGTAGAAAGCTCAATATCAGGCGGTGCCGCGCCGCCAGGTGCAGCCAACGCAGCCTGCGTCGCAGTATTCGACTGCGCTTCTACCAGTGCCTTCAAACGCACCAAGCCGGCTTCATAGTCTTTGCCAATCCACGAGTCGAACATCAGACCAGCATAACGCGACACCGGATTCATCCCCAAATCCGTTTCAAACGCCCAGGTGACACGCGTCCCACCTTCGACAGGCTCAAATGTAAGTGTTGAGTAACCCGAACCCTCGGAGCCAAAATCCAGCTTCATCTTGATCAGTTTGAACGGCTCGCTCTCGACAATTTCCTGGGAACCATTGCCGACATTCGGGTCTTCACTCGTCCAGGAAAATTTTGCGCCCTTACCCGAAGGCGGCCGCAGCGGATCGATCGTGTACTTCGCATTGGGGTCAAGTAGTGCCCAAGGCGACCAATCGTTGAACCGGGTCCAATCATTGACAACGACGAAAATCTCATCCGGGGCAGCCTTGATGATCGCGGCCCTCTCAACATGCGCGTTCTGTGGCAGCACATAAGCGCCACCGATGACAATACCTGCCAAAACGACTATGCTGATTATGATGTTTTTCCACATCTCAAATCCCCTTCGATTCTCTTGCGCCGTTCGGCCAAAGACTCGGAAATCCTGTGGGCCATCATAGCACTCCAGCGCGATCTGCGGTTGCAGCCATGCCGCACTGATTGCGATTTACACCGGATTTCATCAGATTTATGGCCTTTGTTGCAGCGAAAGCCTGAAGCCGCCCTTCCTCGACAAGACTTGAAGTCCTCCCCATAGTGCGACTCATGTCAATTTGGGGTTGGTTACTCATCGGCGCCGCCAGTTGGGCACTCGCCATTGTCCTCAAGATCGTCGCTGACTTCCTGGTCCAGCGCTCGATAAATGTCGCGCTGCAAGATTGGGCGGCAGCAGGACTTTCAGGTGTTTGGTCCTCGATCTGCGAAATGGGGCTCTGCGCGTTGGCTTTTTGGTTTTGGGGCGCTGCTTTTGCTGACGCGCTGGTCACAGCATTAGGGACCGCACTGGCCGAATTCATCGTCCTGCTTCCAGCCGCCCTGTCCGCACATTTCGCCGTAGCGCCATCCAAGGCGAAGAACCGGGCCAACTGGAGCGCCTTTTTCATTGAACGCAGCCTTGTTTTTGCCAACCATTTGGCCAGCCGCGGGCTTCTGTGGCTAGGCATAGCGGGCCCCGCAGGATTGCCGGCAGTCGCCAGTGCCTTCGGTCTTTTCGCCGCCTCAGAGGGCGTCCAGGCCTATGGTCAAGCCAAAGATTGGGACTGGCTGAACAAACGCACGCAATGGCTTTTCTTTGCCTTTTTGTTTGCCATCATCTGCACCGAAATTACACTGCTGATTGTTTGGCGTTGATAGAACACGACATTTCAAAGATTGAGCAATCATTAACTCATTTCGCCTAGCTTCCCGGGCAGCTTGGCATTCAGCGGTCAGACAACCCATGGACAGACAAATCGCGCACGCGATCCTCTTTGCCGTAGCGTGCACAGCTCTCCTCAGCCTCTATTTTTTTGCAGGCTCCGCCCAGAGTGACAACCCCGCATTCGCGCCGGACGACATCCGCTTTAACGCCCAACAAGAAAAATTGAAAAGTCAAAAGCGGAAGAAAACAGTCAGTGCCGCCCCGTCAACCAGCACAGAAGACAGCGTTGAAGAAACGGAAAGCGAAGAACCACTGGCCGAAGA
>VFKO01000230.1 GCA_009885515.1 Rhodobiaceae bacterium
ACCAGGTTTTGCTTTTGCAGAAACATGTAAAATGTTCGCAGCGCCGACACCGCGCGCGCAACACCATGCGCCCCCAATCCATCTTCGCGCCGCACCGCCAGCCACCCGCGCACATCGGATGGCGCCACGTCCTTGAGCGCATCGAAGTCAACCACCTCACCGCGATGCTGCAGCAAAAACTTCAAAAAATCGCCAACATCATAAGTGTATGCTTCGACGGTGAGCGGAGACAGCCGCCGCACGTGCATCATCTGTTCCCGCCACGCATTGAGCGCGCCGACGCCGTCCATCAACGCGTCTCTTGAACGAAGAACGACTCACACGAAGCAACGAAGACACGAAATAGGAATGGCGCGCGAAGCGCGCCTGAATCATGTTCCGTGCGGCAAAGGCGAGTTTCTTCTTCGTGTCTTCGTTGCTTCGTGTGAATCATTTCTTCCTTACGTCCGTGGCACGGTCTGCCCCGTCTTGGCCCAATCCGCCAGAAAGGCCGCCAGCCCCTTATCCGTCAGCGGATGATCAATCAGCATCTTGAAAATGTTCGGCGGCAAAGTCGCAACATCCGCGCCTGCCTTTGCCGCCTGCGTCACATGCAAGGGATGCCTGATCGATGCCGCCAGAATCTCGGTATCGAGTCCCATGTAATTGTCATAGATCTCGCGTATATCCTGGATCAGAGCCATGCCGTCCTCGCCGATGTCGTCGAGCCGACCGACAAACGGCGAGATAAAGGTCGCCCCCGCTTTGGCCGCCAGCAAAGCTTGATTAGCCGAGAAGCAAAGCGTGACATTGACCATCGTGTCCTCCTCGGCCAGCGTCTTGCAGGCACGCAGGCCCGCCCACGTCAACGGCACTTTCACGGCAATATTTTCCGCGATCTTGGCAAGCGCTCTACCTTCGGCGATCATGCCGTCCGCATCTGTGGCGGTAACCTCGGCGCTGACCGGACCGTCCACCAAATCGCAAATCTCGGCGAGCGCATCTGTGAATTTCCGTCCAGATTTCGCCACCAGCGACGGATTTGTCGTCACCCCGTCAATGAGTCCTGTCGCCGCCAGCGCTTTAATCTCGCTAACATCCGCCGAATCGATAAAGAATTTCATGATGCTTGACCTTTAGTTTTCAATCGGCTCGACCTTACCCCATGGCGCCACCCGCCCAACAGCAAATCGAGTTAATGCCTGTGGATGGCGCCATCGTTGGCGTCGTCGTGCCGCGCCCACTAAAAGGCGCACTCGACTACCGCGTGCCGCCTGGAATGCAACTCGCGCGCGGCGACATTGTCGAAGTGCCCTTGGGTCGCAGCGGTACCTCGCTCGGCGTTGTCTGGGGTCCGGGCGAAGGCACTATTGCGCGCGATCGTCTCAAAGACGTGGCGCGCAAATTCGACGCACCTACGCTGCCTGAAAATCTGTTGCAGCTTGTCGAGTGGGTCGCCAACTACGTGATCGCCCCGGTCGGCGATGTCATAAACCTCGTCCTGCGCTCGCCCGATGCACTGCAGCCAGAGCACGATCTTAAGGCCTACAGGTTGGGCGCTCACCAACCCGAAAAACTCACCCCAGCCCGCGCCCGCGTCTTGGACGTTTCAGCCGACGGCCTCGCACGCCGCCTCTCCGAGCTCGCCGAAGCAGCAGGCGCATCGACAGAAGTCATCCGCGGGCTGGTCAAGCTCCGCGCTCTCGATGAAGTCAACTTGCCGCCCTACCGCCCAGGCCCCAGACCCGACCCGGCATTCGCCGGACCCACCCTTTCTACAGCACAGTCCAAAGCAGCGTCTCACATGATCCGGGCCGTGCA
>VFKO01000005.1 GCA_009885515.1 Rhodobiaceae bacterium
CTGCCGTCGCAGATCATGCCGACGTGGGCGCCGCCGTCGCCGAGGCCAAGGATCGTACTGGGGTGGCGCATCATGGCGAGCGATGGCTCCAGGCTGTCGTTGGCGTAGTTCAGGAACGGGAACAGGATCAAGGCGCGGCCGTCGTCGGCGAGCAACCAGTCATAGGCGAGCTCTTCGGCGCGCTTGTTTGTGCGCGCGGCTTGTGCGCCGAGGCTCATGTCGGGGGTTGGTTCGTAGTCTGGCGGATCGGACAACGGGAACATTTTAGCGAAGTTGCGCAGGACTGCTTTGACGAAGGGGCTGTCGGAGGCTGGTTGTTCTACGAGCAGCTTCGCGCGCATTTCGGGCGTGCGCATCGCGGCGAGGCGCTCTGTGAAGGAAAGATGCTCGATCTTTTTATAGCTTTCGTGGGCCGAAAATGGATTGAGCGTAAGCGAGAGGCCGAGGAGAAGGCCGACCGGCCGGCCGCAGACCTGTGCTTTCACCGGCAAATCGTCGGCGGCGCATTGGTCAAGGAAGTTCAGCAGCATCTTCCATGAGTCAGGGCTGCGATCAGATTGGGCGAGCGAGAAAGAGAGCGGGCGGCCTGACTCGACGACGAGGCGGCGCAGCATCGACAGTTCCTGCGCGGGATCGGTGAAATCTGAAACAACTTGCAGCACGCCGCGGTTGGCGGCTTTGAGGCCCATTGCGATGCCCAGGAGTTCGTCTTCGGCTGCGGTGAGGGTCGGTGTTGGTTTGCCGTCGCTGGTGCGATGGTTGAGCGTGCGCGAGGTGGTGAAGCCCAAGGCGCCTGCTTCCACTGCGCCTTTGGCGATGTGGCCCATCTCGGCGATTTCGTTTGGCATTGCTGGTTCCCGGTTGGCGCCGCGTTCGCCCATCACATAGACGCGCAGGGCGCCATGAGGCACCTGAGTGGCAAAGTCGATGTCGTGCGGACGTTCTTCGAGGGCGTTGAGGAATTCGGGAAAGGTCTCCCAATTCCATTTCAGGCCTTCGGTGAGAACGATACCGGGAATGTCTTCGACACCTTCCATCAGACGCACGAGCATGTCGTGGTCGCCAGGTCTGCACGGGGCAAATCCGACACCGCAATTGCCCATGACTGCAGTGGTAACGCCGTGCCAAGCGGACGGTGTCAAACGGTCGTCCCATGTTGCCTGGCCGTCGTAATGGGTGTGGATATCGACGAAGCCGGGGGTGACGATCTTGCCCTTGGCATCGAGTTCTTCGCGGCCATTACCGGGGACATGACCGATTTCGACTATGCGGCCGTCCTGAATGGCGACGTCGCCTTCAAAAGCTGGTGCGCCTGTACCGTCGAAAATAGTGCCGTTGCGAATTACGATGTCGAAACCGGTTGCCATTTCTTTGATGTCCTTCAATGACTGGGTGGAAGAGGTTAACACGGTTTGGCCTTGACAGAAGGGCGTCTGCCCGCATTTTGCAGTGTATGCGAAAGCTTTTGGTCCAAACGTTGTTAAACCTGCCAGGGAAATGGCTCGTGGCGCTTTCGGGCGGC
>VFKO01000295.1 GCA_009885515.1 Rhodobiaceae bacterium
CTGCGTCCCGTCCTGCGTCATCGTCGTGCTCCACCATGAGAATCAGTGGATGACGACAGATTCAGCACTTCAACCGTTTGTCACGAACTTCTTCACCCGATTGCCCTGGTCATTTGCGCCTCTGCCCTTGGCCTTGGCCCCCTTTCGGGTTAGGGAAGTCTTGAGATCTGCGGCGGCGATGCCTTGGGTCAGCCTAATTTTCGACAAATTAGACTGGTTCAGTCGCGCGAATTTCCTCAATCAATGCAAGAGCTTGAGGGATGGGCAGGTGCGCTTTAGCATGAGGGGAAGGAAGATCGATGGAGTTTTCAGCGCTGGCATTTGCACAAGACGCGCAAGCGATCTTTCACGCCCTTGCAACGTCGGTTGACCGTCTCCTCGATTTCGCCAGCAGCGTTCAACAGCCGGCGCCCGCACCTCTTGACGCCCCGCCCTCAGCCGTTCCTCTCGATCCCATCGAAATCACCCGCACCGGCGGCACCGAACCCACCGGCACTGAAATCGACATGTCGCCCCTCGCCATGTTCATGAAGGCCGACATCGTCGTCAAAGGCGTCATGGGAATTCTTCTATTGGCATCGTTCTGGTCGTGGGCGATCATCCTGGGCAAATGGATCCGGCTGACAACTGTGCGAGCGCAAGCCGAGAAATTCGAACAGCTATTTTGGTCGGGCCGCTCGCTCGACGACGTTTACGCCACCCTGCAGACGAAGCACGACCACCACCCGATGGCGCACGTCTTTGTCTCAGCCATGCGCGAATGGAAACGGTCTTTCGAAATGGGACCGGTGTCCAGCGGTCTGCTGCCCAGCGTCAAGGATCGAATAGCCAAAGTCATGAACGTGACGATCGGCCGGGAACTGACGCGCCTCGAATCCTCGCTCGGATTTCTGGCGACCGTCGGTGTCAATGCGACCTTCATTGGCTTGTTCGGCACAGTGTGGGGCATCATGAACTCCTTCAGCCAGATCGCGGCCAGCAACAACACCTCGCTCGCCGTGGTGGCGCCGGGCATCGCCGAAGCTTTGTTTGCAACCGCGATGGGTTTGGTTGCCGCCATTCCGGCCTCCATCGGCTACAATCATTTGTCGACATCCGTAAACCGCATCGCCTCGCGCCTTGAAGGATTTTCTGAAGAATTTGCGGCCATTCTGTCGCGTCAGC